>CAJOIG010000238.1 GCA_905234575.1 uncultured Oscillospiraceae bacterium | reverse complement strand
CGGCTGGGGCTGCGTCATGATGGCGCAGCCGCTGAAGGCCTGCCTCGACCATGTGGTCGCCGAGGCGGGGGAGCGGAAGCGCCGCGTCATCTTCATGTCCCCCCAGGGCAGGCGCTTCGACCAGACCGAGGCCCGGCGGCTCGTGAGTGAGTACGACCATCTCGTCCTGGTCTGCGGACATTACGAGGGCGTGGACGAGCGCTTCATCGAGCTGTGCTGCGACGAGGAGCTCAGCCTCGGGGACTTCGTGCTCACCGGCGGCGAGATTCCCGCCATGGCCATCGCGGACAGCGTCTGCCGCATGGTGCCGGGGGTCCTGTCCGACCCGGAATGCTACATCGGCGAGAGCCACTGGGACGGCCTTCTGGAGTACCCCCAGTACACCCGGCCGGACGTGTGGGAGGGGCTTGCCGTGCCGGAGGTCCTGAGGGCGGGGAACCACGCGGACGTGGAGGCCTGGCGGCGGGAGCAGCAGCTCATCCGCACCAAGGAAAAGCGCCCGGACATGTTCGCCGCCTTCGAGCCGAAGACCCCGGCGGAGCGCGCCATGGTGGAGCGGCTGACCGGACGGGAGAAGCTCCGGTTCGACTGCCACCGGGCGGAGCTGCACGACATGGCGGACCTCCTTCTCATCGCAGACGAGGCCAGCGCCTTCCTGCACGCGAACGGTGTCAGCCAGTGGAGCGACGGCTACCCGAACCCCGGCGTCTTCCGCCGGGACATCACCGCCGGGCGCTGCTGGCTCTTCACCCACGAGGGGGAGGCCGCCGGCTGCGTGACCCTGAACTTCGATCCCGAGCCCGACTACGACGACATCGACGGCGCCTGGCTCACGGACGGGAGCGGATACGGTACCGTCCACCGCCTGGCCGTGCGGGATATGTTCCGCGGGCACGGTCTCGCGTCGGAGATGGTGCAGTTCGCGGAGGACCTGACCCTGGGCCGGGGCCTCGGCAGCGTCCGCATGGACACCCACGAGGACAACGCCGTCATGCGCTCCCTGCTGCAGAAACGGGGCTATACCCTCTGCGGCTCCATCACGATCTCTGACCCGAACGAGGCGGACAAGCGGCGTCTGGCGTACGAGAAGATATTAACATAATATAGTTAACATAATTACAATTAATTAGAAAAAATCATCCCGCAGATTTGAGAATCTTCGGGATGATTTATTCATATTATTGTTAACATTATTAGTAGGATCGAATCATCGCCTCGGCGCATTTGAGGCCATCCAGCGCGGCGCTCATGATGCCGCCGGCCCAGCCAGCGCCCTCGCCGCAGGGGTAAAAGCCCCGCAGGGCGGGGGATTCAAGCGTCTCTGTCCGCGGCATGCGGACCGGGCTGGAGGAACGGGTCTCCGGTCCGGTCAGAACGGCCCAGGGGGCGTCGAAGCCCCGGAGCTTTCGCCCAAAGACCGGCAGCGCTGCCGCGATGGTCTCGGTGAGGATCGGAGATAGGATATTATGTAAATCACATTCTACGACGCCGGGCTGATAGGAGGGTACGACCCGATCCAGTGGATGGGGCTGCCCGAGGAGGGAGCCCACGGTCTGGACGGGAGCGCGGTAGCCTCCGCCCGCCGCCTCGAAGGCGCGGCGCTCCAGCTCCCGCTGCCAGCGCATGCCGCCGAGAATGCCGTCGTACGGGAAGTCCGCCGGGGATACCGCCGCCAGCAGCGCGGCATTTGAGTTAACATAATTTCTTTTGTATGGGCTTGCGCCATTTACGCAGACGCGCCCCTCCTCGCTGGCCGCGGGGACGACCTCGCCCCCGGGACACATGCAGAAAGTATAGCAGCGCCGACCGTTGGGCAGCTCGACCGCGAGGGAATAGTCCGCCGGAGGCAGGGAAGGATGCCCGGCGAAGGCGCCGTATTGGGCGGCGTCGGTGTCTGCCTGCAAATGCTCGATGCGGACGCCCATGGCAAAGGCCTTCGGCTCGAGCGGGAAATTTAGTTTACATAATAGTTCAAATGTGTCCCTCGCGCTGTGCCCGCAGGCCAGAAGGAGGCGGGAACAGGGGATGCGGTCCGTTTCCGTGACGGCGGCGGCAACGTGCCCGCCGTCCGTTTCGATGTCCACCAGCTTCTGCGAAAACCGCACCTCGCCGCCGAGTTCCGTGATCTTTTGCCGGATGCCCATGCAGACGCCCGGCAGGAGGTCGGTCCCGATATGGGGCTTGGCATCATAAGTTATGTCAACCAGCGCGCCCGCCTCGACGAGCTGGGCCAGGACCCAGGGGATGCGGGCGTCCTTGACGCCGGTGGTGAGCTTGCCGTCGGAAAAAGCCCCCGCGCCGCCCTCGCCGAACTGGATGTTCGATTCCGGGTCC
>CAJOIG010000237.1 GCA_905234575.1 uncultured Oscillospiraceae bacterium | reverse complement strand
CGGGCTTGTTCGTGGTGGCCCGGGCGAGGATGTCGCGCAGCTTCTCGCCGCAGGCGCCGCGCAGGCCGGAGGACATGAGCGTCATGCCGTACAAAAACAAGCCGACGCCGCCCAGCAGAGTGAATACCTCGTAGATCGTCATGCGTTCCCTCCCACGGAAAACTCCGTGAAACCACAAATCACTTCATTTTAATACTACCAAGGACAAGTCAACTTCGCAAGCCCCGAAAAGCAAAATCCATGTAAAAAAGTCCGGAAGCGAATGCTTCCGGATTCGTCTGTCAAAAACGACGTTCCCGGGCGCGGGTCAGGGTTCGGCGCCGTTTCGTCTCTCCGCGTTTTTCGGGAAGGTGATGGTGAAGACCGAGCCCCGGCCGGGGGCGCTGTCGAGGGCGATGTCCGCCCGGTGCAGGCGCGCGGCGTGCTTCACGATGGACAGGCCGAGCCCCGTGCCGCCCACGGCCTTCGAGTGGCTTTTGTCCACCCGGTAGAAGCGCTCGAAGATCCGGTCCTGGTGCTCCGGCGGGATGCCGATGCCCGTATCGGCTACGATGAGGACCGCGGCGTCGTCCCGGTCCTCCGTCCGCACGGTGACAGTATCGCCCGGGGCGCTGTATTTGATGGCGTTGTCGCAGAGGTTGAAGATGATGCTGTAGAGGTACTGGGGGATGCCGCGCAGGATGGCCGGCCCGCCCTCGAGAAGGAGGGTCACGCCCGCCTCGGCGGCCTCCGCGGTCAGACTGTCCGCCGCGGCGGAGGCGACCCGGCGGAGATCCGTCTCCTCCCAGGGGATGCCGATGCCGCCGCTGTCGAGCTTCGTCAGGTCGATGATGTCCTCCACGAGCTTCGTCATGCGCTGGGATTCCACGCGGATCTTCCCGGCGAAGGGCCGCACGTCCTCCGGCCGGGCCATGCCGCTCTCCAGGAGCTCCGCGTATCCGGAGATGGCGTGGAGGGGGGTCTTGAGCTCGTGGGAGACGTTCGCGGTGAATTCCTGCCGGATGCGGGAGGTCTTTTCGAGCTCGGCCTGGTCCTGGCGGATCTGGGCCTGCTGTCGGCCGAGGCGCTGCAGGAGGGGGGCGATCTCGGCGTAGTCCGCCTTGCCGACGTACTGGAGCGGATCGTCGAGGTCCAGGGAGTTCACGTTTTCCAGGCTTCGCTTTGCGAGGCCCGTGGTCAGCCAGAAGGACAGGAGCAGCGCGGCGGCGAACACCGCGAGCACCGGCAGCAGCACGCGCCATGCGGTGGTCTGCGTTGCGGACAGGCGCAGGACCGTGCCGTCCGGCAGGAGCTCCGCCACATAAAACCGCTTCTCGGACAGGGTCTCGGAATAGCGCACGCTCTCGCCTCGGCCCTCGGTCAGCGCCTGGCGGATCTCCTCCCGCTCGAGGTGGTTCTCCATGGCCTCGAAATCGGTCACGCTGTCGTAGAGGACGCTGCCGTCCCCCGTGATCCAGGTGATGCGGTAGTCCGCGTCGTCCAGGCTGTCGAGAAAGTCCCGTCCGCTGCGGATGACGCCCTCGACGGCAAGCTCTGTCTCGATCTCGAGATGCCGCCGCTGCACGTCGGTCATGGCGCCGTGCAGCACCGCGAGGATGATGGAGAGCGCGGCGATGAACACCGTCAGCGTCACGATCCAGATCGCGTTGAAGATCCGTCGGCTCACGGCTCCGCCTCCATGCGATAGCCCACGCCCCGGACGGTCTGGATGGCGCCGCCGCTGGCGCCGAGCTTCGTGCGGAGGGTGCCGATGTGCACGTCCACCGTGCGGGTCTCGCCGATGTTCTCCGCGCCCCAGACGGAGGCGAGGAGCTGGTTGCGGGAAAAGACCCGGTCGGGGTTTTCCATGAACAGCCGCAGCAGGTCGTATTCCTTGAGGGTCAGGGTGAGCTGACGGCCGTTCTCGGTGACGAGATGCTTTGCCTTGTCCATGACGATGGCGCCGCGGCGAAGGAGCACCTTTTCGTCCCGCGGCGCGGCCCGGCGCAGGACCGCCTTGATGCGGGAGAGCATCTCCATCATGCCGAAGGGCTTGCTGAGATAGTCGTCCGCGCCCAGGTCCAGGCCGATGACCTTGTCGTACTCGGAGCCCTTCGCGGTCGCCATGATGACGGGCAGATCCGCCGTGACGGGAGCCGCCCGGAGCTTTTTGAGGATCTCGATGCCGTCCTCCCCGGGCAGCATGATGTCGAGGATCACAAGCTGCGGCACCGCCGCCCGCATGGCGGCCCAAAAGGAGCCCGCCTCGCGGAAGCCCACGGCCTCGAAGCCGGACACGTTCAGCGTGTACACCATGAGATCGCGGATGCTCGCGTCGTCCTCCACGCAGTAGATCATGGGAAGCCCTCCTCG
>CAJOIG010000236.1 GCA_905234575.1 uncultured Oscillospiraceae bacterium | reverse complement strand
GAGGTCATAGATAAGCTCGATGTACCGCACCTTTTTTTCACTTTTATCTTCCAGAAAACCCGGCATGGCCTTCCTCCTTCCCCGCGGAACGCGCGGATCGTTTTCCTCAGTATAGCCGCGCATGCCCGCGGAAGTCAACCCGGAAGCAGCGCCTGCGCCGCGCTCAAAACCGCCAGCAGCACGACGTTCGCCGCCGTGAATACGAGAAGATACCGCCCGGTGCGGGCGTGCTCCGAGTGGGAATAGAGCTTCAGGCTGATGAGGCTCGCGAGGCTCGCGATGGGCGTCCCCAGGCCGCCGATGTTCACGCCGAGGACGAGGGCTCGGGCGTTCTCCGTGAAGCCCGAAAGCAGCAGCGCCGCCGGGACATTGCTGATGACCTGGCTCGCGAGCACCCCGGCCCAGAACTCATGCCCGGCGAGGAGGCGGCGCATGAGACCGTCCACGACGTCCATCCGGGCGAGGTTTCCGGCGAACACGAAAAAGGCCACAAAGGTCAGAAGCAGCATGAAATCCGCCTGCAGGAGCATCCGCCGGTCGAAGACAAGCAGTGCCAGCACCACGACCGCGAGCATCACCGGCCAGTCGAAGACCCGCAGCACGACCAGAAGGCACACGCCGAACAGCGCAAGATACAACCAGAGGCCGCGCTTTTCGACGCCGGGCTCCTCTCCCAGGAAGGGGGCGATCCGCTCCCGCGGCAGAAAGAGGCACCCCGCCGTCACCAGCGCCAGGGACAGCGCCCAGACCGGGAGCGTGATGCCGAGAAACTCCGCAAGACCCAGGCCGTAATAGGAGTACAGATAGAGGTTCTGGGGATTGCCCACGGGCGTGAGCATGCTGCCGAGATTCGCCGCCGCCGTCTCGAGGACCACGACGGTGATGAGGTCCTTCCGATGCCCGGCAAGGCCCAGGACCGCCACGGCAAAGGGCACAAAGGTCAGAAGCGCTACATCGTTCGTGATGAGCATGGCGCTCACGAAGCTCATGAGCACCAGCAGCGCCCCCAGGAGCCGGACGTTCCCCGCCCGCTCGCAGAGGGCATGGGCCATGTGCGCGAACAGGCCCGCCGCCCGCAGCCCGGCGATCACCGTCATGAGGCAGTACAGCAGCGCCAGGGTGCGGAAATCGATGTACCCGAGATACGCCGCATCCGGCGGTACGAAAAAGCAGCTCACGAGCGCCGCAAGCGCCGCAAGCGCGAGCGTCGGCTCCCGCCGTATAAAGGATCGGATCTTGGCCATAGAATTCTCCATCAGAAAGCGGAGCCGGATTTGGGTCCGGCTCCGCGCGTGTTTACGGCTCCCCTATGGCGCGGCGCGCCATGGGGGTACGGGGTCAAATCAGCCCTGGGTCGCGCTGTTGAACAGGAAGAAGCCCAGGCTGGAGATGGCGGCGTTCTGGACGTCGCTGCTCAGGCAGTAGAAGTTGGTGTAGTAGTACAGGGGGCACACGCCGAAGCCGCCCTCGGTGAAGAGCAGAGCCTCCGCGTCGTACATGACCTGGTCGCGCTCGGTGCCGCCGGGCATGGACTTGTACTGGTTGCAGAGGGCGTCATACTCCTCGTTGCTCCAGTGAGAGTAGTTGTAGGCGCCGCCGGTCTTGAACAGATCCAGGAAGGAGCTGCCGTCCAGGTAGTCGGCCTGCCAGCCAAGGCGGGCGACGAACCAGTCACGGTCGGAGTCCAGGGTGGAGGTGTAGACCTGCCACTCAGTGCTGTCCATGGTCATGTTCAGGCCGAGAACGCTGTTGACGTCCTGCTGGACAGCCTCCGCGATGGCGCCGTGCATGCCGAGGTTGTTGAAGCGGTAGGGGATGGTGATGCTGGTGTCAAAGCCGTCGGCGACCGCCTCCGCCAGGAGATCCTGGGCCAGCTCGCAGCGGCCGGCGTAGGACTCGAGGTCATAGTCGGGATACATCTCGGCAAGGCCGGCCCACATGATCTCCTTGTAGCCGGTGCCGTTCTGCCACATGGCGCCGGTGGAGTCGGTGATACCGCCGGTGACAAGGCTCGTAGCGGGGATCTGGCCTCCCTGGGTCACGTTCTCAACGATGTTGTCACGGTCGATGCACAGGGCGATGGCCGCGCGGACACGCCAGTCGGGAATGTTGTCGCAGTTGAGGTACAGATAGTAGGTCGTGACGGCGGGCAGGATGTAGCAGTCGCCGCTGGCCTGCAGGGACTCGATCTGGTCGGTGGGGAAGGTCTCGATGAAGTCATACTCGCCGCTCTGATAGGAGGCAAGGATGGCGTTCTCATCGTCGGAGAGATACCAGCGGATCTCGTCCGGGCCGTTCTCGTTGGGGGCGTAGTACTGGTCGTTCGGGACCATGGAGATGTAGGAGTCATGGACCCA
>CAJOIG010000235.1 GCA_905234575.1 uncultured Oscillospiraceae bacterium | reverse complement strand
GGTCATCGTCTCCGGCTCCGGCAACGTGGCCACCTACGCGAACCAGAAGGCCACCGAGCTGGGCGGCAAGGTCATCGCCATGTGCGACTCCAACGGCTACATCGTGGACGAGAACGGCATCGACTACAAGGTCATCCAGGAGATCAAGGAAGTCAAGCGCGCCCGCATCAAGACCTACGTGGACTATGTCCCCACCGCCAAGTATGTGGAGGGCTGCAAGGGCATCTGGACCGTCCCCTGCGACATCGCCCTGCCCTGCGCCACCCAGAACGAGATCGACGAGGAGTCCGCCAAGGCTCTGATCGCGGGCGGCTGCATGGGCGTCTTTGAAGGCGCCAACATGCCCTGCACCCCCGAGGCCATCGCCGCCATCAAGGGCGCGGGCCTGATGTACAGCCCCTCCAAGGCCTCCAATGCCGGCGGCGTCGCCACCTCCGGCCTGGAGATGAGCCAGAACTCCGAGCGTCTGAGCTGGACCTTCGAGGAGGTCGACGCCAAGCTCAAGGGCATCATGGAGGGCATCTACGCCGCCTGCGCCGACGCCGCCGAGAAGTACGGCATGAAGGGCGACATCCAGGCCGGCGCCAACATCGCGGGCTTCCTGAAGGTCGCGGACGCCATGCTCTGGCAGGGTCTCTGCTGAGCCGAAAAACCGCAGAACGACAGCGCTCCGTCCGAGGTCAGTCCCCGGACGGAGCGTTATTATGTTCGTTATTCAGCATAGCGTCGGCTCGTTTTCGTAAAACAGGTGGTCGTTGACCTCGTTCAGAGTCTGGCCATGCAGGATGCCGTAGAGGATGATAGCGTCGCGCCGATCGCGGACATACAGCGGCGCGTGGCCGCTGTCCTTCAGGAGATCCTGCGTCTCCTCCAGCGTGGCGGACAGGCCGAAGCACAGGCACAGGATGCGGTTGCGGGAGGGGTTGCGTCCGCCGGAAAAGATCTGATACAGATAGACCTCGCTCATGCCGGAGCCCTTGGCCAGCGCCGCCTTGGAGATGTCCCGACGGTCGAACAGCGCCTGCAGGCGCTCGGAAAAGCTGCTGCTGACAAAGACCTCCTGATTGTCGGTCAGGAAGCGGCTGAGGTCCGGGGAGGACATCAGCTCCTCCTGCAGATCGTTGGTCTTTTTCCCTTCCATAACGTTCCTGCCTTTACAATAATTGGGGGAAATGCTACAATATATATAAATATATCGAAAGCAGAAGAGAAAAACAATATGCTGAGAGCATAGGACAGGAGGAAAAAGTGATCGCCTTTGCAGATCATGTCATCGAGGAAAAGGTTTTGAAATCGAGCGCGCGCAGCCGCGTTCTTCTGGTGCGGGAGAAGGACACGGACACGCGCTTCACTATCGGGAATTCACGGGCTCCGGCGAAGTGTATCGCCGGATGCTGGACGTGGCCTGCCCTTGGCTGCCGCGGATCGAGGCGGTGGAGGAGCGGGACGGCGTCACCGCCGTGCTGGAGGAGTACATCCAGGGAGACAGCCTGGCCTTCCTGCTGAAGGGCGGCCCCCTGCCGGAGGAGCAGGCGCTGTCCATCGCCGTACAGCTCTGCCGCGCCCTCGAAACGCTGCACGGCCTTGACGTGGTGCACCGGGACGTAAAGCCCGAAAACGTCATCCTGCGGGGCGGCGACGCGGTGCTGATCGACTTCGACGTATCCCGCCTCCACAAAGCGGGAAGCACCACAGATACCCGCGTGATGGGCACCACCGGCTACGCCGCGCCGGAGCAGTACGGCTTCTCCCAGACCGACGCCCGGGCGGACATCTACTCCCTCGGCGTGCTGCTCAACGAGATGTTGACCGGAAAGCACCCGGCCACCGAGCTCGCGCCGGGCTGGATCGGTCCGGTGGTGGGAAAATGCGTCGAAGTCAATGTGGACAGGCGCTATCCCTCGGCAAAAGCGCTGCGCGCCGCGCTGGAGACCGGCGACCCCGCGCCGCGGAAGAAGCGCCGCAGAAGTCTGTGGATCGCGGCGGCCGCCGTGGTCGTCGCGCTGGCGGTGGTCCTGATCCTGCGGCTCTCCGGCGGCGAGGATGACGGACGGCACGAGCCGCTCGCAGTCAGCGGTGATATAGCCGACGACAGGGACATCGCCCGCATGGAGTTCAACTACGACCTGGACGGCGACGGACAGGAGGAGACCTATCTCTTCGGCATCATCCTCGACCTTCCGGGACGGCGTCCGGGCGGCATCGACTCCCGCATGCTCACGGACGACCTGGTGGAGCCTGTGATCGCTGCGCCCGGCGTCTGGCGGCAGGACGGCAGCTACGAGGTCGCCTATGAGTTCGCCGCGCTGCTGAAGGACCCGAGGGTGGAGCTCTGGTGCAGCGAACGCTGGGGCGACAAGGACCCGCTTCTCTGGGCGTCCGATCCGCTGGACGACATCTGGGAGGGCGCCATCGCGGTGGACTACACCGCCGAGACCGCCGGCATCTGGCGGTACGTCGGCTCCGCCACGCTGGACGGACAGCTCCTCACCGGCGCCGCCTCCACCAGCATCGAGCGCACGAACACCCTGGCCTTCTGACAACCGACCCACCGCCCGAAACGGGCAGTGGGTCGTTTTTTCAGCCCCGGAGGGGCCGCTTTTTGATCTGGGCGTAGCGACGGGGATACTGGGGCGGCGTGGGCTTCCCCTTCTCGATGAGGACCGCGGCGTGAGTCACGTCCGTGTCCGGGATCGTATAACACACGACGTCCCGCACGCGGCCGCCCAGGGCCTTTATCGCGAACTCGGCGTTTTTCACCTCTTCCCCACAATCCGGGCTTTTCATGGCAATAAACAGGCCGCCAACCTCCACCAGAGGCAGGCAAAGCTCCGCCAGAAGGCCAAGATCCGCCACCGCGCGGCTCACAGCCCGGTCGTAGCGCTCCCGGCGGTCGGGCAGCTCCTCCGCCCGGCCCCAGACGCACTCCACGGAAACGCCAAGCTCCGCGCAGGTCTCGCGGATGAAGTCCAGCTTCTTGCCGACGCTGTCCACCGCCGTGAGGGCTAGGCTCGGGCACAGGAGCTTCAGCGGCACCCCC
>CAJOIG010000234.1 GCA_905234575.1 uncultured Oscillospiraceae bacterium | reverse complement strand
CTCCGGGATGCGCTGGACCGCCTTCAAAACGACGTGCTCTGAAAAAGTGAACCGAAAAGGACCGCCGAAGGATAGCTTTCTCCTTCGGCGGTTTTTTTTGAATGTCAGGCGCTCCGGGTTTTTGCGGTCTCCAGTTCTTTGAGGATCAGCGCCGCAAAATCTTCCGGCGGCAGGGGCCGCGAGAAGTAGTAGCCCTGGACATAGTCGCACGCGGCCTCCCGCAGCAGGGAGAGCTGATGCTCCGTCTCCACGCCTTCGGCCACTACAGGCACGTTCAGAAACTTCGCGATGTCGAGGATGACCTCCACGAGACGGAACGCCTTGCTGTTCTCCCGGATGTTCTGGATAAACTTCATGTCCATCTTCAGCACGTCGATGGGCAGCGAGGAGATCATGTTGAGCGAGGAATAGCCCGAGCCGAAATCGTCCATCTCGATCTCAAAGCCGTCCTGCCTCAGCCGATTGATGACGGCAATGAGCTGATCGGCGTCCTCCGTGTAGGAGGACTCCGTCACCTCGAGCTTGAGGGTCTTGGGGGAAAGCCCGTTCGAACGGACGATCTCCAAAAGGTCCTCCTCCAGATTCGGATCGAACACGTCCACGCGGGAGAGGTTCACGGACACCGGCAGCGTAAAGCCCAGCGTATCCCGCCAGACAGCGATCTGCCGCGCGGCTTCCCGCCATACATAATCGTCCACCATATGGACGAGGCCGTTCTTTTCAAGAAGCGGGATGAAATCCCCCGGAGAGACCATGCCGAGCTCGGGGTGCTTCCAGCGAATCAGGGCCTCGGCGCTCTGCAGACGCGGCGGCTCGCACTGGATGTCATACTTCGGCTGATAGTACACGATGAGCTGGCGCTCCTCGACCGCCCGGTCCAGATCGTTCACGAGGCGCTGGCGGTAGAGGTCCAGCTCCCGGAACGCGGCGTCGTAGATCATCAGCGGGGCCATGTATCTGCCGCGGACCATGCCGCACGCGAGCTTCGCCCGGTCAAAAAGCTGTTCGACCGAAGCGTCCTCGCTCCAGGGGCTCACGCCCATGCGGAGCCGGATCCCGACGCGCCTGGTCGAGGTGTTCACCCGGCTCTGGAGCCGGCTCAGGAGCGCACCGTAGTCGTCCCGGCTCCGGCAGTAGAGATAAAACTGATCGGCCTCGCCATGGCCGGCGATGCCCTCCGCCTTTCCCAGCATCGCAAGCATCTCGCCGCCGATGGTCCGCAGGACACTGTCGCCGAACTTCCGGCCGTTGAGCTCGTTCACCATATGGAAGCGCTCGATGTTCACCACCACGGCGTCCATCGTCTGCTCGGGGTGGTATTTCTGGATGCGCTCGGCATACTCGAAGAAGAACTGGCTGGTATACAGCCCGGTCAGCGGATCCCGCTCGGTGGCGCGGATGAGCTGCTTGCCCTCGCTGAGCTCGATGATCCGCTTGACGCGGGCCTGGATCACCTCGTGCATGTCGTAGGGCTTCGTGATAAAGTCCGCCGCGCCGAGCTGCAGCGCCCGGAGCTCCGCGTCCTTCTCCGCCGTCAACACGATCACGGGGATGCGCCGCATGGCCGGATCGTCGCGCACACGCTCCAGCACCTCAAATCCGTCCATGACCGGCATGAGCAGGTCCAGGAGGATGATGGACAGCCGGTCCAGATTGTTCCGGATCTGGACCATCGCCTCCGCGCCGTCGGCGGCAAAAAGGAGGTCGTATTCGTCCTCCAGAATCAAACCGAGCAAGTCGCGGTTGATCTCCTGATCCTCCACGATCAGAACGACGCGGCGCTGGTGGATATCCATGGTTCTATACATCGAACGTTTCTCCCGGCTTATTCGCCGTTTCGTCCCGTAAGCACACGGAGCGTCTCATAAATACAATCCGGTTCGGCCGGCTTGGCCAGATGCGCGTTCATGCCGGCCTGCAGGGAATTCTGTATATCCTCGTCAAACGCGTTTGCAGTCAGCGCGATGATGGGCACGGTTTTGGCATCCGGCCGGTCCAGCGCACGAATGGCCCGGGTCGCGGCCAGGCCGTCCATCACCGGCATGCGCACATCCATGAGGATCGCGTCATACCAGCCCGGCTCCGAGGCACTGAACATATCCACGGCGATCTGGCCGTTCTCCGCGTGATCGGATTCGATCTCCTCCAGGGAGAGGATGTCCATCACGATCTCCGCGTTCAGCTCCACGTCCTCCACCACGAGCACGCGCGCGCCTGCGAGGGAAAGCGGCTTGCCGGTCTCGGAGCCGTCCTTCTCCGCCGCGGCGGTCGCCGGACGCTTGAGCGTGACCGTAAACTCCACGGTGGTCCCGACGTTTTTTTCGCTTTCGATCGTGATCTCACCGTTCATGAGCTCCACGAGGTTCTTGGCGATC
>CAJOIG010000233.1 GCA_905234575.1 uncultured Oscillospiraceae bacterium | reverse complement strand
GGATCGACCTCGTACACGAAGCAGCCGTGCCCACAGGACCCCTCCTGGGGCTTGCAGAAGAATTTTTCATGCTTCGCGAGGAAGGCGTCGATCTCCGTCTCGGACGCGGTCTTGAGGTCCAGAATGTCCCGCTTCAGGAACTTGGCGTACCGGCGGGCGAACTCGCCCTTGTCGTCCAGGACGTAGGCCTGGCTGTCGTCGTTCAGGATCGCCATGAGCTCCCGGCTGACCACGCGGGTCACCATGGTGGCCTTCTGCTCCTCGGTGAGGTCGTACATGCCGAACTGGATATAGTCGTGGTACCCGCAGCCGTATTTGAGGCCGCAGCGGACCATATCCGCGGCGAGCCAGGCGCGGCTGCGCCCGCTGATGTCGTGGGCGCGGTCCAGGATGGGCTTCCACTTGCTGTACCGCACGCCGCTGAGGACGCGCAGGAAATAGGCGGTCTTATTCATGCGTACTCCCTCTTCTCAGAGCTTCTGGGCAAACTCCCAGATGGCGGAGACGTCCGCCTGCTCCACGAGGCCCCGGTCGCACGCGGCGGCGAGGCTCGGGTTGATGGGCAGCTCCACGCTGTTCTCGATGCCGAAGTGGGCGGCCTCCTCCGCGGCGTTCGCGTCGCCGAAGATGGGCAGCTTCTGCCCGCAGCAGGGGCACTCGTACCAGGCCATGTTCTCCACAAGGCCCAGAACGGGGATGTTCAGCATGGAGGCCATGTTCACGGCCTTCTCCACGATCATGGAAACGAGATCCTGCGGCGTCGTGACGACGACCACGCCGTCCACCGGCAGGGACTGGAACACCGTGAGGGGCACGTCGCCCGTCCCGGGAGGCATGTCCACGAACATATAGTCCACATCGCCCCAGACGACCTCGGTCCAGAACTGCTTCACCGTCCCGGCGAGGATGGGTCCGCGCCAGACGACGGGGTCCGTCTCGTTCTCCAGGAGGAGGTTGATGCTCATGACCTTGATCCCGCCCGCGGTCTCGCAGGCAAAGATGCCGTCCTCGTCGGCGCTCGGGCGCTCATGGACGCCGAAGGCCATGGGGATGGAGGGGCCGGTGATGTCCGCGTCCAGCACGGCGACTTTTTTGCCGGCCTTCGCGGCGCTGACAGCGAGCATGGACGTGACCATGGACTTGCCGACGCCGCCCTTGCCGCTCATGACGGCGATGACCTTGCCGACATGGGACTTGGCGTTCAGGGGCTCAAGGAAGCTCACGGGAGCCTGCCGGTCCGCGCAGTCGGAGGTGCAGGACTCGCACATGGAGGGAGTGCATTCTTCGCTCATAAAAAAGGTTCTCCTTTTCGTAATGACACTGAGAGCAGTATAGCCAACCGGCACCGATTTGTCAATTTGGACAAGGAATAATCGCAATATCCGCAACAAAAGACCGCAGGGGGTATTCCTGCGGTCTTTTTCATCAGCCTGCGTCGGTGGAAGAGGAAACGTCCTCCCAGGCGTCGGTGGGCGAGCTCCCCGCCGGAACCGACGCGGGCTCCGGCTCGGCAGGCGCGGGCATGGACGCGGCGGGCTCCGCCGGAACGGCGTCGGTGGCGCTTTCGGGAAGCGGTGCGACCGCGTCCGTTGCGGTGGCGGGAACAAATTCCTCCTCGGTCGGGACGGGCGTCGGCTCGACGCGAGCCGGGACCGCGTCCGTGGGGGAAGCCTCCGCCTCCTCCGCGTCCGTGGGCGAGCCCTCCTCCGTCACGGGGACCGTCGCCGCCGGAACCGCGCCGGGCATGGAGCGGACCGGCATCCCGGGCAGCGCCGCGGAAAAGACCGCCATCGGCTCCGCGCCGTCGGACAGAGAAACCGCCGCCGTCCCGCCGATCACGATGATGGACGCAGGGGCAAAGATCCACGCGAGGGCGTGGGGTCCGTCATCGATGCCCGTCACGCCGGGCAGGGCGGACTGTCCGGGCAGGGCCGGGCGCGTCAGAAAGGGCCCGGCCCCATAAGCGGGACCGTCGGCCAGGACCGCGCCGGACAGCAGCGCGGCGCACAAAAGCAGTATCAGCAGAAAGCCGGAGATCGTCCGGGTCGTTCGTCTGTTCATCATTCGCGGGATCACTCCTAAAGAAACAGCTTTGCCGATTATACTGCCTTTTTTCCTTTTTTTCAATAGAATCCCTTATTTTTCCTCAGAACCTTACAGCCACGGGCGTTTCGGTCGTTTTCCGCGGCGGATCCCCCGGTCGGATTCCACGAGCAGGATGTCCTCCCCCACCCGACTGATGCACTCCCATGGCAGGATGTAATCGTCCTCCCGCCCCAGGAAACCGAAGAACTTCGCCCGCCCGGGCACGATCAGCGCCCGGACCCGGCCGTCGGGCCACTGGATCTCCGCGTCGCAGACATAGCCCAGGCGAACGCCGGTG
>CAJOIG010000232.1 GCA_905234575.1 uncultured Oscillospiraceae bacterium | reverse complement strand
ACGGTCTCTGCGTTCAGGCGCACCGCGGACCGGGCGGCGTCCATGGCTACGTTCCCGCCGCCGATGAGCACCACCTTCTTGCCCGTCAGATCCGGCGCGTTGTCGTTGGCGACGGCCTGCAAAAAGTCCGCCGCCGGGACGACGCCTGGCGCGTCGGCGCCCTCCATAGGCATCCGGTTTCCCAGTTGCGCGCCAAGCCCCAGATACACCGCGTCGTAATTCTCCCGCAGCGCCGCGAAGGGAATGTCCCGCCCAATCTTCGTGTTGCAGCGGAGGGTGACGTCGCCCGCGCTGAGAATGGCGGAGATATCCTCGTCCAGCCGCGTCTTCGGCAGCCGGTACTCCGGGATACCGTAGCGGAGCATCCCGCCTGGCTTCTCGTGCTCGTCAAAGATTTCCACGCTGTGTCCCATCAGGGCGAGAAACCAGGCGCAGGTCATCCCGCTGGGCCCGCCGCCGACGACGGCGACGCGCTTGCCCGTGGGGACGTTGGCGGCGGGAGCGGGGACTGCGTCGGCCCCGGTCTGGTCCACCGCGTATTTTTTCAGGCCCCGGATGTTGATAGGCGCGTCCACGATGGCGCGGCGGCATTTGCGCTCGCAGGGATGCTCGCATACCATGGCGCAGGCGGTGGGAAACGGGTTTCGTTCCCGGATTTTCGCCACCGCTCCGGCATAATCCCCTTTCCCCACCAGGGCCACATAGCCGGGAACGTCCACATGGGCGGGACACAACGTGACGCAGGGCACGGTCTGCACCGCTTGTTCCACGCAGCGGCGATGCCCAATATGGCTTTCATATTCGTCCGCGAACTCCCGCAGGGAATCCAGCACCGTATTGGCCGCCACCACGCCTACGGCGCAGTCCGCCGTCTCGGCGATCATGGTGCATAGTTCCCGCAGCCGCTCCGCCGTGTCCGGCGCGGCGTCGCCCTTCAGGACGGAGCCGAGCAGCCGGTCCGCCTCCACAAGCCCGTCCCGGCAGGGTACGCACTTTCCGCAGGTCTGATTCATGGACATCTGCAAAATAGAGCGGTACAACACCAGCGGGCACATCCCCGGCGGATAGGAATTGAGGCGGGAACGGAATTTGTTCAATACGATATCCATTCGGTCGTCCATGGAGGATCGGGGTTTCAGCATGCGCATATCGTCATCTCCTTATTATCCGCCGTAATATTCGATGGATATTTCGTCTTCCTCGATCAGCACCGTATTCTGGTTCAGCGCCTTGATCACCTCGTCCGCAGCCCGGTACACCGTATAAGCAGTTACACGGCTGCTTTCCATATCAACCCTCCTGCACGAACAGGCAGCCTTCGCTGTAGCCGTTCTCGGCCACCTGGGAGTCGAGCCAGCGCAGTTTTCCGTCATCCTGCAAGGTGAAGCTGCCCTGTGTCGTCGCTTCCTGTGTGATTGTTTCGTTACCGTCCTCGTCATAAGTGCGCACCGAGTAGTACCCGTACTCATAGCTCAGCGCCGCGTTATCATTCTCGTCGGCGGAGAAGAAGCCGCGGATCTCCCACACGGCGGTCTCAAAGGCGCCGCTGCCCCAGGTTACGGTCATCTCATAGCGGCCATCGCTGTACATCACGACGTCAAGATTCGCTCTCTGGCTGATCTCGTCCTGCCACATGCCGGAGAGCATGCTGTCCGCGATCTCGGCGTCATAGTCGTAGAAACCATCATCGCCGTTATTCTGCGGCTCTCCGAACTGGACCAGCACGTAGCGGTAGAGGCCGTCGATCTCATCCACGATCTGGAAAATGGTGTCCTCGTCCGGGTCGACGGTGACGGTGTACTCGTCGGTCTCCACGCTTTCAATCGCAGTATAGTTCTGCACAAAGCTTTCCCAGCCTCTGGGCTGGAGGGTTTTTACCGCATTCACCATGGACTGGTAGGCCACGTCGTCCAGATCCTCGTACTCATAGAAGAGCATGGCAAAGGAGTCCACATTGCCAATGCTGTACATCCGGATCTTGCCCACAGCGGCGGTTTGGTTCACATAGTCCTCATCCAGCGGGTCCGCGTACATCGTGTCCTCGGTGATCACCATCTGATCCAGCTCCTTCATGTCCCACGCCCCGCCGGCGCCGATGCGGAAGGTGATGGTTCCGTCGGCGTTCTCGGTCTCGCTGAATGCGTCATTGTTGACGCCAAGCATTCCCAGACCATTGACATAACTCACGGCCAACCCGGTGTTCATGCCATAGTAAAGCGCCACCGCGTCCACCACATTCAGCACAAGCCCCATCCCGGTGTAATCATCGTTGGCAATGGTGGTGGTAAGGGCGTCCAGGAGCCGCTCTCCACATACTCGCTGCTGCTGTCGAGCGTGACGGTAAACCGGTCCTCTCCCAGTTCCTCGCTGTATTTCACATCGGGCATGTACTCGCCGTAGTAGCGCTTGAGCTCACCGTATGCGGAATAGTCGGACGTCAGTTCGTTATAGACGCCCTGCAGCATGTCGGAGGGAAGCTCGTCCCGGTTCATTTCCGGCTGGGCCTCCTGCGCCGGAGCAGGAGTTTCCTGCGCGGGGGCGGGAGTTTCCTGCGTCGTGGCAGTCTGGGAGCCGCAGGCCGCGAGGGGCAGCAGCAGCGCGAGAGACAGTGCCGCCGCTGCCAAACGCATTATGGTTTTATCAATGTTCTTCTGATTCATTTTATTCCTCCAACT
>CAJOIG010000231.1 GCA_905234575.1 uncultured Oscillospiraceae bacterium | reverse complement strand
AGCTTCTTTGAGAACAAAGCCTACGCCGGCGCCATGGACATGGCCGCGGCGACGGGGCATCCCGTGCATGTGCTGGGCCTTCTGTCGGACGGCGGCGTCCACAGCCACATCACCCACCTCTACGCGCTCGTCGAGATGGCGAAGCGCCGCGGAGTGAAGCAGTGCTATGTCCACGCCTTTCTGGACGGCCGGGACGTGCCGCCCACCTCGGGCATCGAGTATGTCCGGGCCCTGCTCGCAAAGTTCGACGAGCTGGGCTACGGCCGGCTCGCCACGGTCCAGGGCCGCTTCTGGGGCATGGACCGGGACAAGCGCTGGGAGCGCCTGGAGAAGGGCTACCGCGCCATCGTCTGCGGCGAGGGCGTGCAAAACCCCGATCCCGCCGCCGCGGTGGAGAAAAGCTACCAGGACGGCGTGACCGACGAGTTCATGGAGCCCACGGTCTGTGACCCCGACGGCTGCATCCGGTCCGACGACAGCGTCATTTTCCTGAACTTCCGGCCCGATCGCGCCCGCGAGATGACCTGGGCGCTTATGAAGCCCGACTTTGACGGCTTCACGCTGCCGAAGGGGCATTTCCCGGTGCATTACGTCTGCACCGCCCAGTACGACGAGACGATGACGGAGCTTCCCATCGCCTTCCCGCCCGAGACCATCGAGGAGACCTTCGGGGACTTCCTCAGCGAGCATGGCCTTACCCAGCTTCGCATCGCGGAGACGGAGAAGTACGCGCACGTCACCTTCTTCTTCAACGGCGGCGTGGAGCGCGTCTGCGAGGGGGAGGACCGCATCCTGGTCCCCAGCCCGAAGGAGTACCCGACCTATGACCTCATCCCCGAGATGAGCGCCCGGGAGGTCACCGCGAAGGCATCCAGTGCCATCCGCTCCGGCAAGTACGACGCGGTCATCATGAACCTTGCCAACTGCGACATGGTCGGCCACACCGGCGTCATGGAGGCGGCGGTCAAGGCGGTCGAGACCGTGGACGAGTGCGTCGGCGAGATCGAAAAGGCCGTGCGCGACGTCGGCGGGATCCTGCTCGTCACGGCGGACCACGGCAACGCCGACTGCATGCGCGCGGCGGATGGGACGCCCCACACCGCCCACACCACGAATCCCGTGCCCTTCATCATCGTCGGCGCCGGAGATCTTCGTCTCCGGGACGGACGCCTCGCGGACATCGCCCCGACCATGCTGAAGCTCATGGGTCTCGAAAAGCCCGCCCAGATGACGGGCGAATGCCTCATCGTAGAATAACCACATTCATATTATACAAGGAGAAATTGCAATGAAAGACTATCTTGAGATCGTTGACGTACAGGCCCGCGAGATCCTTGACTCCCGCGGCAATCCCACCGTCGAGGTGGAGGTCACCCTGGACGACGGCACCGTCGGCCGCGCCTGCGTCCCCTCCGGCGCTTCCACCGGCATCCACGAGGCCTGCGAGCTGCGCGACGGCGACAAGGGCCGTTACCTCGGCAAGGGCGTCCTGAAGGCGGTCGAGAACGTCAACACCGAGATCGCGGAGTGCCTGCAGGGCCTGAACGCTCTGGACCAGACCTCCATCGACAAGATCCTCATCGAGCTCGACGGCACCCCCAACAAGACCCGCCTCGGCGCGAACGCCATCCTCGGCGCGTCCCTGGCCGTCGCCCGGGCCGCTTCCGAGGCCCTAGGCCTGCCCCTGTACCAGTATGTCGGCGGCGTCAACGCCAAGACCCTGCCCGTGCCCATGATGAACGTCCTGAACGGCGGCGCTCATGCCACCGGCTCCAACGTGGATATCCAGGAGTTCATGATCATGCCCGTCGGCGCCCCCAGCTTCCGCGAGGCTCTGCGCTGGTGCGCCGAGGTGTTCCACACCCTGAAGAAGATCGTTCCTGCCTCCGGTGTGGGCGATGAGGGCGGCTATGCCCCGAACCTCGAGAGCGACGAGGACGCGATCAAGGCTCTGGTCGCGGCCATCGAGAAGGCCGGCTACAAGCCCGGCGAGGACTTCAAGATCGCCATGGACTGCGCCGTGTCCGACTGGTTCAACAAGGAGGACGGCCTGTATCACCTGCCCAAGCGCGGCGTCACCATGAGCGCGGCGGACCTCGTCGAGATGTACAAGGGCTGGGTCGAGAAGTATCCCATCATCTCCATCGAGGACGGCCTGGGCGAGGACGACTGGGACGGCTGGAAGCTCCTCACCGACGAGCTCGGCGGCAAGATCCAGCTCGTGGGCGACGACCTGTTCGTTACGAACGCCGAGCGCATCCGCACCGGCATCGAGAAGGGCGTCATCAAGGTCAACCAGATCGGCACCCTGACCGAGACCCTGGACGCCATCCAGACCGCCCATCGCGCGGGCTACACCGCCGTCATCTCCCACCGCTCCGGCGAGACCGAGGACACCACCATTGCGGACCTCACCGTCGCCGTGAACGCGGGCCAGATCAAGACCGGCGCTCCCAGCCGCACCGACCGCGTCGCGAAGTACAACCAGCTCCTCCGCATCGAGGACGAGCTGTTCGACGTGCCGCAGTACCTCGGCAACGACGCCTTCTTCTCCATCCGGTAAGCACGCGCGCATCCGACCAACTGAATAAATTGGTGTTTCCACGGCAACAATAGCCTGTGGAAACACCATTTTCTTTGGGAGGTCAAACATGGACAACAAAAACTGGTCCGGCTTTGCCGGCGCCATGAAGGGGAAGGGCTTCTACTTAGCCCTCGGACTGTGCGCGGTGGTTCTCGGGGCTTCGGCCTGGATCGCTTCCGCGGAGATGGGAGACCGGGCGGAGGACAGCACCGAAGCCGCGCGCATCGTGGACGTCTCCGACGCGGTGGTCACCATGGTCCCCGCGGGCACGCCCCTGGAGCGGGACGACGCCGTCCCCACCGTGACCCTGCAGGATGAGGCCGTCGTCGAGAACGACGGAGACGAGCCGGAGGAGACGGCGGTCTTTGCCGAGGACGTGACCTACGTCTGGCCGGTGCACGGCCCGGTGGAGGTCCCTTACGCGGTGGAGACGCTTCACTATGACGCGACCATGGCCGACTGGCGCACCCACGACGGCGTGGACATCGCCTGCGCGGCCGGGGACGAGGTCATGGCGGCGGCGTCCGGCACCGTGACGAGCGTGCGGACCGACGATCTCTACGGCACGGTCGTGGAGCTTGACCACGGAAACGGCGTGAAGAGCGTGTACGCGAACCTGGCGGCCGAGCCCCCGGTGAGCGAGGGCGACTGGGTCGGCACCGGGCAGGTCATCGGCTCCGTGGGCGGCACGGCCCTCGCGGAGACGAACATGGTGCCCCATGTGCACCTGTCCATGACGCGCGACGGCGAGCGGATCGATCCGATGACGCTGCTTCCGGCGCTCTCGTACGAGGAATAAAACGATCACGGCGGAACGCAAATCTTCCGCCGTGATACTTTTTACAATATGTAAAAGAGGACGGTCCCGATCGGGACCGTCCGTGCGTTTCAGCAGGTGGGCGTGAACTTGTGCTTGAGCTGGTCGCGCTTTGGCTGCGGGGCGGTTTCGTCCTGGTACCAGCCCTTGGCGCTCATCTGCTTGTAGAGGATGTCGCCCGTGGAAAGGGCTTCGTCGAAGGCGGTGGAAAAGGTCTGCTTCACATTCTCGGTGCTGGACTCGATCGCGCCGTGCATATACAGGTCACAGGCGCCCTTCGTAGTCAGCAGAAGGTTCTCCATGATGCATTTG
>CAJOIG010000230.1 GCA_905234575.1 uncultured Oscillospiraceae bacterium | reverse complement strand
GCCGCCACCGCCGCCGGGACGAGCAGCGGACGCACGCCGAACAGCCGCACATGGGCCAGGATGTGGTCCTGGACAAAAAACAGCGCCATGAACAGCAGCGCGTACAGGATCGCCCGCCGCAGCTTGGATAGATCGATCAGGTCGTACAGCATGGGCTCACTCCCGGATGTCGAAGTCGGTGATGACAAAGACCTGGCTCAGCCGCCCCAGGTCGCAGGCGGGCTCCACGACGCCGTAGAGGGTCTGGCCGCCGGCCTCCGAGAGCACGGAGCGGATGTAGCCGATGATGAGGCCCTGGGGGATGAAGGTGCCCTTGCCGGAGGTGAGGACCGCCTCCCCCTCCACGAGCTGGGCGTTCTCGGAGAGATAGGTCAGCTTGAGGAGGCCCTGCTGCATGAGGCTGAAGTCGCCCACGCACATGCCGACGGACCCGGCCTCGCCCACCAGGGCGCCAACGTCGATGGAGGAGTCGATCACGGTGCGGACCGTGCTCCAGGTGCTGCCGACCTCGATAATCTGGCCGACGAGCGCACCGTACTCCGTGACGACGCAGTCGCCCACCTCGATGGGCTGCTGGGCATTGTCCGCACCCTTCGAGATGGTGAAGGTGCTCGCCCAGTTGGAGCTCGACCAGGCGGTGATCTTCGAGGGCTCGTAGGTGAAGTCCGTGTGCTGCTCGGCAAAGCCCAGAAGCTCCCGCAGGCGGACGTTCTCCTCCGCGTTCTCGGCGGACTGGATGGCGGTCTGCCGCAGCTCGGCAAGCTCCGCGCGCAGGGCGGCGTTTTCCGCCTCGAGCTGGTCGTATTCGTAGATGTAGCCGTAGATGCCCTCGATCCACTCGATGGCGGAGGAGGCAGCGCGGCCCACGGGTCCCGCGACGCCGCCCGCGGCGTCCGCGATGAGCCCCGCGCGGCCCTGCAGCAGCGTCGAGGCCAGAACGCCCAGCAGCACCACGGCCGCCGCGGCGAGCCCGACCCGAAGGCCATAGCGTTTGATATAGTCTTTCACAGCAGCGTGACTCCCATGTCTTCCAGCATGCGGCCGAGCCGGCACAGCGGCAGGCCGACGACGTTGAAGTAGTCCCCCTCGATCCGCTCCACGAACACGCCGGCCAGGCCCTGATACCCGTAGGCGCCGGCCTTGTCCATGGGCTCGCCCGAGGCGATGTAGGCCCGGATCTCCCGGTCAGTCATCGCCCGGAAGAAGACGCGGGTGCGCTCCGCCCCGCAGAGGACCCTGTCGCCCTGACGCACAGCGACGCCGGTGTAGACTCGGTGCTCCCGGCCGGAGAGCGTCCGGAGCATCCGAAAGGCGTCGTCCTCATTGGACGGTTTGCCGAGAATGGTCCCGTCGAGCTCCACGATGGTGTCCGCGGCGATGACGACCGCGTCCGGGTGCCGGGCGGCGACCTCGTCGGCCTTCGCGCGGGCCAGGGCCCGGACCACGTCCGCGGGGGCGGCGTGATCGGGGGGCGTCTCCGGCCCCGCGGCGGGGTCGATGACGAAATCCGTGAGAAAATGGGACAGCAGCTCTCTCCTCCGGGGAGAGGCGGAGGCCAGGACGATGTTCATAGGGCTCCTTTGACGTACAGGCCGCGGCCCGTATTGTTCGGAAGGTATTGGTTTTCCCCGCGGTAGCGCAGGGCGACGTCGGCGCATTCCCGGGCGCTCTCCGTCGTGAAGAGCAGGCGGACGCCCCAGAGGCCGACGTTCTCGTACACGTCCGGCCGGTCTGCCAGGAAGATCTTCCGCCGGTCGTACACGACGTTCCGGCAGCCGAATTCCTTCGCCACGGGCCAGACGCTGCCAAAGGCGTCGCTCATGCTCGTGGGCGTCGCGCAGGAGCAGCGCCCGGAGCTCGCCCGGATGAGGCATTTTTCCGTGACCATGACGGGCACGCGCCCGTAGACGATCATCTCCGTGGGCGCGGAGGCGGCAAGGCGCCGGATCTGCCGGGCGGAGAGCTCGACGGACGCCGTCACGGAGGAGAGGCCGATGTCCGTCATGCGGCGGACGGCGTAGGCGTTCGCGAGATTGAGGCTCATGTCGCCCCGGACGCCGAAGCCCGCGCCGAGGGCAGCAGGGATGAGGCCGAGGCTCCCGGCGACGACCTCCCGCACGCCGAGGGACGTCAGGGCCGCGAACAGCTCCCGCAGGTCGGGGCGCTCGTCATCCGTCACCACCCGGGGCAGCACGGCGGCAAGCCGGACGCCGCGGTCCCGGAAGATCTCAAGGCCCGCGGTGCCCGCGGCGATCAGCTCCGCCGGGACATACAGCAGGTCCGGCGCGGAGGACGCCAGGGCCTCGGTGAGCTGGTCCGCCCGGGAGACCTGGACGATGAACTGCGGCCGGTCGAAGGCGGCGCCGCGCTCCGTCTCCGGCGGGTCGGGCCGCTCTCCCACGGTCACGGGGAGCGGGTCCCGGGTCTGGTC
>CAJOIG010000229.1:790-3222 GCA_905234575.1 uncultured Oscillospiraceae bacterium | reverse complement strand
GCGGTAGATGATGTGGTCGGTGCGGGAGGTGTCCCAGAGGATGCCGTTCACGAGCACGTCGTATTTGCCGAGGTCCTTCTGGAACTGCTTTTCCGTGCGGCGGTCGTACACCATGACGTTCGCGCCCATTTTGTCGAGGATCTTCAGCGCGCCGCGGGCGACGTTGCCGCGGCCGATGAGGGCCACGTCGCAGTGGTAGGCCATCTTGCCCCAGCACTGGAAGGCGTGTACGACGGCGGCCTCGCCGGCGATCTCGTTGTTGCGCCAGAAGCTGTGGCGTCCGTCCTCGAACATATCCTCCCAGCAGTAGGCCGTTCCGCCCTTGAGGGCAATGGCGTCGGTGATGTCCCGGTGCTGGACGGCGTGGACCCAGCCGAACACGGTCTGGCCGGGCCGGAGGTCCGCGAGGAAGGGCTCGTCGCCGATCTTCGCGTCGCAGATCACGTCGCAGGCCATGACGCCGTCGAAGTCGGTGATGTGGCAGCCCATGGCGGCGTAGTCCTCGTCCGTGAAGCCCAGGACCTCGCCGTAGCCGGACTCGATGTAGAGCTGGCCGGGGTTTTTGACTTTGCTGACGTCCGCGGGGATCAGGGCGCGGCGGCGCTCGTTCTCCTTGCGGCTGATGGGAAATCCGATGGTTCTCATAATGCTTTACCTCCAAAAATGCGCACACACAGGCGCGGGGTCAGGGTGTTGTTATCTATTTACAGCTTCTCGCCGCAGCGGGCGAAGAAGTCCTGCAATCGCTTGTAGGCGTCGGGCCGGTCCATTTGCATGAGGGTGTGGTCGGGGATGTCCATGTTGGCCTCGACGAACTCGATGCCCTCCTCTGTGACGGCCACGTCCCAGCCGATGTACCCCACCTTGGGGACGCGGAGAGCCGCCTCCGTCACCGTGCGGCGCAGAAGGTCCCAGTGGGGGATCGCAAACCCGGGAACGATGTATCCGGTCGCGGGGTGACGCAGGAAGGTCTTGCCGTCGAAGCTCCGGCCCGCGCCGATGACGATGCCCTCGGCAAGATCCAGCGGAAAGGCCACGCCGCCGCTGTGGAAGTTGTCCACGTAAGCGCCCGTGCCGCCGGTGCGGAGGCAGGCACCGATGAGCTCCGCCCTCCCGTTCCGGCAGGCGGTGACGGCCCGCACGGTGTTCACCGAGGTGGGGTTGATGGCGGCGAGAGCGGGATGTTGACGGATGAACGCCTCCAGCACGAAGGGCCGGCCTCCGTACTCCGCGAGGAAGGCCTCCGGGTCCGTCTCGCCCTCGAACAGGAAGATGTTCCGGCCCTGGGTGCTCAGGGTGTCCTTGGCGAGGAACTTGCCGTTCCGGGCGAGGAAGGCCCGGATGTCCTCCGGGGTGCTGTCCGGGACGTAGAGCCAGTCCCGGCGCACCAGGTCCGGGAAGGTGCGGTTGAATTTGGATTTGTCCCCGATGGTGAGGCGATCCTCCTCGTCGGCGTTCTCGAGCAGGCGGTTGCTGACATTCATCGCGCGTCGATCCGAAAGATAGCGGCGGCGTACATAGGAAGGATAGTCGTACAGACGCATGAGCTCATATTCCCACAGCAGAGCCCGCGCCACGAGGGAGGAGTCCAGAAACGACCGCCAGAGGTCGGCCATGGGGATGCCCTCCGCCGCGGAGATCTTCCGCAGGGCTGAGTTTACCTCAACTGTGTATTGTATGGTGCTTTTCAAAGACATGGGCGCTTCTCCTTTCAGTATCACCGCCGACCATAGACCTCGGTGAGCACGTCGTCCGTCAGATCGCCGAAGGTGGGACCGCCGGTGCGCTGGTTCTGGCCGGGGATGACGTTGTATTCCACCAGAACGGGGTCGTCGTCGGGGTCCACGGCGATGTCCCAGCCGAGGATGGGAAAGTGGGCCATCCGGGCCGCCTCGCGGAGCACGAGCTCCCGCACCCGGTCGTAGGCAGGCACCCGCAGGTCCCCGAAGCGCAGGCCGCCGGCCGTCTCCGTGACCGTCGTCCAGCCGCCGCCGCGCTTCGTGATGGCCTCGGGCTCCAGGGTCCCGTCCGGGCGGAGGGTGCACTGATAGCCGCCCTGGGAGACGTTGTCGATCTCGCTGTCCGCGCCGCCGACCCGCAGGATGGAGGAGAGGATGTGCACCTCGCCGCCGTGCAGGAAGGTGAGGATTCGGACGGTGTTGACGGAGCCGGGATTCAGCGCCGCGAGGTCCGGGTGCTGGGCGAGCTTCTTCTGGACGATGAAGTTTTTCCCGTACCGGGCGAAGACCGCCTCGATCTCCTCCGGCGTCATGGCGTCGCTGTCATAGAAGCGGATGCCGTGGCCCTGCCCGGTGGATACGGAGGGCTTCACAATGACCCGGCCCTGCCCCCGGAAGCGGCGGACGGCCTCCGCCGGGGAGAGGAGGTTCAGGGCGTCGTCATAAAAGACGCCGGCGACGCATTTTACCACG
>CAJOIG010000229.1:0-758 GCA_905234575.1 uncultured Oscillospiraceae bacterium | reverse complement strand
GCATTTGTCCTGGAAGCCCTTGGCGAAGATGAGGTTGTTGTAGTGGGGCACCACGTCCCGGAACCAGAGGTCGTCCGGGATGCAGCGGGGATCGGGCCCAAACAGCCGGAACCAGAACTTTTTCGGCGTGCGGACGCGAAACTGCCGCCAGTACGGGCGGATGGCCCGGGCGTAGGTCTCGTCGAGCGTCTGGTCGGGGACGGCGTGCGGGAGGCCCTTTTTGGCGCTGTGCCGCCAGGCGACGGCGTTGTAGACCGCCTCGCCCCGGATGTAGAGCTTGTCGTACAGCGGGCGGAGCTTACTCGCCATGGGCGTCGCCTCCTTTCAGCGGGGCGTTCCGCGTCTCGCGGACGCGGTACTGGGGCATCCCGCTGACGGTCATGTAGATGCGGCCGATGTACTCCCCGATGAGGCCGAGGATCATCATGATCACGCCGCCGATGAACAGCTGCAAAGCGATGCTGGAGGTATAGCCTGCGGCGATGTCCGGATTCACGAGCTTGCGGATGACGACGACGGCGCCGCCGAGGAAGCCCAGCACCGCGCAGAAGCCGCCGAGGATCGCCGCGAGCCGCAGCGGGAGCGTGGAGAAGTTCGTAAAGCCCGTGAACCACATGTGGAACATCCGCCCGAGGGTGTAATTCGAGCGCCCGGCCAGTCGGTCCCGGTGCTCCATGTCCACGTTGCAGCAGCGCTGCACGAGATGGAAGAGGTACCCCGTGGGCGCGGGGAAAGGGCTGTCGTAGTGCCGCAGCGCG
>CAJOIG010000228.1 GCA_905234575.1 uncultured Oscillospiraceae bacterium | reverse complement strand
CGATCACTTGCCGCCCGCGGCCACGAACTCGTCGTAGGTCATGGGGACGCCCTGCTCCAGCATGCCGGAGTAGATCATCTCCGCGGGAAAGTCGGTGAAGTTCATCTGCTCCACGAGGGGCATGAACTCGTCCTCGACCTGCTCGATGGTCATGTTGGCGTTGACGGCCAGCTCGTCCAGGAGCCACTGGTGGATGTACTCGATGAAGGCGTCCTCGGAGGTGCCGCCCGCGGCAGGAGCCTCGCCGGAGGCGTCGCCGGAGGGAGCGCCGGAGGGCTCACCGGAGGGCTCGGCGGAGCCGGCGCCCTGGGCGGTGATCGTGGTGCCGGTGTAGGTATCGGCGCCGACGGTCAGGGTCACGCCCGCGGGAACGACGACCTTCGCGCTGTCCGCCACGTCGAGGCTGTCGATCATGGAGTCGGCCCGCACGGTCCAGACGGCGTCGCCGGAGAGAGCAACGTTCACGAGGTTCTTGCCGTTGGAGCACACGATGTTCGTCACATGACCGAGCACGATGGCCTCGGACCAGTCGCCGTCGCCGACCTTAGCGTCCTTGGTGGTGTGGCTGAAGGCGCCGGCGGAGATGACGCCGGTGAGATCCGCGCCCTCGCCGAGGTTCACGGTCAGGGTGGTGGCGGGGTTGGAGCCGACATAGCCGGTGGAGTTCCAGACGTCGCCGGTCACCGTGGTGCCGGTCAGGTTCAACTCGCTGGTCCAGTTGTCCGCCGCGTCGGTGGTGTTGACGGCGAAGGAATTGGAGTAGCCCGCCTCCTCATGGAAGGTGGAGTTGAAGGTGGGCATGTGGCTGCCGTAGGAGTGGCCGTAGCCGTTGTCCTCGCCCCACTGGGCGGAGAAGTCCAGGCCCACATAGTCGTCGTCGTTGTCGATGAGCTGCAGCAGCACGCCGGTGCCGGAGTTCAGGACGGCCTTGTCGACGTTGAAGACGGAGTTGACCTTCTTCACGAGGAAGATGGCGTCGCCGGTGTTGACCTCGGTGCCCTCCAGCAGGTTCACGACGTTGTATCCGCTGGGGCCGTTGGCGTGGCACATGAAGCCGAACTCGTCGGAGTTGAGGACGGAGTTGACGACCTCGCCGGCCTTGACCGCGTCGGAGCGGACCGTCGCGACGACATTGCCGCCCTGGCCGTGGCCGTACTCGTTCGTCTCGCCGTCGAACTGGACGAGATCGATGTCCGTGCCGCCCACATAGGACTGATAGGTGGCGACGCCGCCGGTCATGATGTTCACATAGGTGGAGACGTCCTCCGTCACGCCGTAGTAGTCCTCGGTGGTCTCGCCGATGGTGTAGGCGCCGTAGCCGGAGTCCTCCACGTTTACGGTGGTGTTGATGACCAGCATGTTCATGTTGGTGCCGGAGTCGGTGGACAGGGCGCCCCAGCCGGCGGCGTTGAAGGTGGAGTCGATGTAGGCGGCGGTGGAGTAGTCGCCCATGATGTTGGTGGTGCGGGCGTTGCAGAGGGGACCGCCGAGGCCCAGCACCCAGGGAGGCGCGACCATGAGGGCCTGGTCCGCGGTGGACATGTAGCCGTCGTAGATGGTGCCGCTGTTGGAGGTCAGGGTGGAGTTCTTCACGATGGAGACGGCGCCGCCGTCCGTGAACAGGGCGAGCTTCGCGACGCCGGTGGTCTCGATGTTCGAGTCGCTGATCTCGACCTGGACGCCCTTGCCGGTGGCGAGGACCGCCGCGCCGAGACCGGAGAAGTCGTTGGTATCGGAGCCGTCCGCCGCGGTGTTCATCTCAAAGGACGCGCCGCTGACGGAATAGGCGCCCGGCTCAAAGTAGATGGCGCCGTTGTGCCAGGAGACGTTGTCCGAGATCTCCCCGGAGGCGTCCTCGTTCACAAAGTGAGCATAGCGCGGGTAGGCCAGCTTCGTGCCGGTGAAGGTGGTCTCCACGATGGGGGCCAGGGCGCTGCCGTCGGCCTGGTTCTCCGCTTGCGAAGGCGGCGGACGCCAGCGTGAAGATCATCGCGAGCGCCAGCAGGATGGTCAGTGTTTTTTTCATGCTTCTTCCTCCTGATGTTTTTTCCGTCCGAACGGGCCAAACGCTCCGCCCGGACGTTCCTGACAGCATTATACCAGATGATTTTCAAAAATAAAAGGGGCATCTTCACAGCGGATGCCCCGTGCGCCTCAGGTGGTGCGGATGAAGTTCAGATACTGCGTGTGCCGCACGTCGGGCTTTCCGATCTGCTCCCGGCCGAGCCGCAGGGATTTGATCATATAGGCCATGTTCGCCGCCATGTTGCGGATGGTCTCCACGCCCTCCGTGTCCGCCAGGACGTCCTCCGCGGTATAGCCGTGCACGTCGTTCCAGTAGGTGCTGGGAACGGTCGGCATCCCGTTGATGCCGAAGAGCATGTTCAGGGACTGGAAGGTGCCGCTGTTGCCGCCGCGCCGGCAGGATACGACGGAGGCGCCGACCTTCATATGCAGATCGCAGGTGCAGGAGTAGAAAAGGCGCTGCAGGAAGGAGAGCACGGTCCCGTTCGGCATGCCGTAGTAGACCGGCGACCCGACGATGAGGCCGTCCGCCTCCTTCAGCTTCGGCGCGGTCTCGTTCACGAGGTCGTGGAAAACGCATTCCCCGATCTCCGCGCACCGGCGGCAGGCGATGCAGCCGCGGATGTCCTTGTTGCCGACGTGGATCTCCTCCGTTTCGATCCCCTCCGCACGGAGCACCTCCGCCGCCAGCGTCAGCGCGGTGTGGATGCAGCCCTTGCCGTCCGGGCTTCCGTTGATCATCAACACTTTCATAGCCATTCCTTTGCTCCTTTTCATTTTCAATGCTTTTATTCTTTGCCATTTTTCAGCCGGTACCGGTCAGAGGAAGCGGGATGTCCACTCTTTCGAATCCATGCTGACCTCATTCCTTCCTTTGGTGTCGTTTGCCCGTCCCTGCCGGAGGGAGGACCGGGGCGCGGTCCTCCCTCCGTTCTTCCGCTCTCTCCGACGGGATCGCCGCTGCGTTCAGACGGTTCTCAGGAAAGAGGGCTCCCGCAGTTGGAGCAGAATTTTCCGCCGCTGACCGGCGCGCCGCAGTTCGTGCAGAACTTCGGCCTGGGCTTGCCCGAGGTCAAAGCGGCGGCCCGGGCTGCCGCGTCGATGAGCTCCTGGTTGGCTCTTTTGTCCTCTTCGATCATGGCCTGCGCTCTCTGCTCTGCCTGCTGCCGTTCCTCCGGCGTCATCCTGTCCAGGGCCTCCTGCACCGCTCGTTTGGCTTTTTCGATCATCTCCGCCATTTCTTCCGGGGTCAGGTTCACGATGTCGTTCATGCTGAAACGCTCCCTTCTTTCGATCCTTCGATTCATCTGTCTGTATCTTACATCCCGCGCCGCATACTGTCAAACCAAGCAGCGTGCGGCATCGGGCTTCTCTTCCACGATATAGCAAAAACTCTTTCGGTGTCAACCCTCTTATCCTGCAGATGGTCGGTTACCCTTCCGACTTCGATCCGCGGAATACTTTGGACATAGAGAAGGTTCTATCGACGAAGCTCCGACCCAAAGCAGACGAGGCTTGCGAGTCCTATGCTGCGGGCGCCATTGAAGATGCCATAGAATAAGGCAGACATCGTTTTCCCGATACGCGAATCAATTCAGGAAAGCGTGTCTGCCTAAAATGGTAACCGGCTATTATCGAGGCAAATCCTCCTTTATGAGGGGGCGCAAATCGTGACAACAACATCGCCCCCCCCAGCAGTTCTGTCATTTCCGCTCGGCTGAGATCCGCATGTCCCAGGCGTGTATAAGACCAGGAGTTGCTTCCGTAGAAGATCACGATCTGATCGCCGGAATAGAGAACGATATCCCCGTAGTCGGTCGTGGTATGGACGTCATTCCTGGGAAGACTCTGCCCCAAAGGACCGACCTGTTCAAACCCGCCGTACATGGACATTTGGACGCTCATACCATCTCCGCGGGCAAGCTCTTGAAGCGCCTGTACAGATTCGTTGTCCTCCCAGGTCACAGGAACCGGGGTGCTCCCGATCGTTAATTGCAGCATAGGGCGTTCCTCCTCGGACACGGTGCTGTCATCCGGATACAGGGCAACATCCTGTCCGATCAAATACTTCAGCAGGCGTATGGCGTCACCTATATCGTTTTTGCCATCGCCGTTGACGTCTCCCGGGGCGTTCAAGGTCACATCCTGTCCGCTAAGGCGCTCCAAAAGAAGGCGCAGATCGTTGGCGGTAACGCCGCCGTCCCCATCCATATCCCCGGCTTTGACCGTTCCCACGGCCATGCAGGACAGCTGCAGAATAGTACATAGGATCAGCGTGAACGCCAGCGCAGCAAAAGTCCGCATTTTCATCGTCCAAGCCCGTCAGACACGCAAGCCCATGAGCCGGGCCTTTTCGAGCGCCGGATG
>CAJOIG010000227.1 GCA_905234575.1 uncultured Oscillospiraceae bacterium | reverse complement strand
ACACTTCTGGATGCTGCCGCCGCCGATGCAGTCGCCCACCATCTCGAAGCGGTTGGCGGCCTCATAGTATCGCCGGGCGTCCTCGATGCGTCCGCGCAGGCCCACGGCCAGAAGGACATTTTCGCAGGGGACGAAATGGTCAACGCCCTCCGCGTCCGTATAGGTGACGCCGCTCTCGGTGATACCTGTGACCGCAGCGCCCGTGACGGTGCGCAGAGTCTCGCAGGCCTCCCACTCGTCCCGGAACATCTTCCAGTAATGCACCGGAGTGGAGTCCGCCGCCAGCTTGGGATTGCGGCCAAGCACGGTGACGTTCTTGCCCATCCGGGCGAGCCAGATGCCCGTCTCCACGCCGATCTCGCCTCCGCCGACGATGACTACATTTTCGCCCACCTCTTCCACGCGGGTATAGGCGTCCACCGCAGTCATGACGTTTGCCCCCTTTGCGCCGGGGATCGGCGGGATCACGGATTCCGATCCGGTTGCGGCGAATACCGCGTCATAGCCCTCGCTCTGCAGGGCTTCCACGGCGGGCTCCGTATTCAGGAAAACGCGGATCGGACGCTTTTCCACCTGCGCGATCAGATACTCCTTCAGCCGGGTCAGCGGCCACTTGAAGGACACGTCCTTCATGATGCACAGCAGGCCGCCCAACTCGGCATTTTTCTCGTAGATCGTCACGTCATGGCCACGGTCGCACAGCTCGATCGCCGCCTTCATCCCGGAGGGGCCGCCGCCGATGACGGCGATCTTCTGTTTCTCCCCGGCAGGTTTCACCATGTGCTCGACCCTGCCCTCCAGACCGATAAGGGGATTTACCGAGCACACGGACGTCCAGGAGGCGCTGTCGCTGGAGCGGTGGCACTTGTTGCAGCGGATGCAGGGGACGATGTCCTCCTCCCGTCCCGCCTTGAGCCGGCCGCAGTAGTCGGGATTCGAGATCCATGTCCGGGCCATGCCGATCATGTCCGCCTTGCCCTCGGCGAGGATGCGCTCGTTCGTTGCGGGATAGAAGCACCCGCCCACCGTCATGACCGCGATGTTCGGCGCGGAGCGCTTCACCGCCTCGGCCATGTACAGCCACGGCGTCTCCGCGTGGAACTGGACGGGATGGGATTCATCGATCAGCGGGCCCTTGACCTGGAGGATGTCCACGCAGCCCTCCAGCAGCTTCGCCATCCGGCAGGTGTCCGCCAGCGTGTTGCCGCCCATCCCCTCCGGGTCATGGCCGGAGATGCTCAGCTCCACGATGAAGCTCCTGCCGCACTTTTCCTTGATCTTCTCGAAAACAAGCCTCGGATAGCGGACCATGTTCTCGAGACTTCCCCCAAACTCGTCCGTACGCTTGTTCGTGAGGGGCGAGAGGCAGCGGCCGATGAACTGGTGCCGGTACGCGCCGTGGATCCAGATGCCGTCAAAGCCGCAGTTTTTCTTCAGGGACAGGCAGAAATCCGCCAGCCTGTCGGCGCATGCCAGCATGAGCTCCATCGGGCACTCCACCCCGTCGTAGCGCGGCGCGGAGCCGTCCCCCACCACATAGGCGGAGGCGATCCCTGTGCTGACGTCGTAATTGTTGCCGAGAAAGGCGTTGCCGTTCTCGCCGCTGTCGAAGGCGTCGGCGGCCATGAGAAACTCGTTGATGTCCAGCCCCCGGTGCAGCGCCTTCGCGCCGTAGGCGTGGATGCCCTCCACGAGCTGGGCCACATAGTGCTGGTTGTGTCCGTCGGACATATCCCAGTTCTGGTCGTGCCCGGGATTGGGGTGACTTCCCGTGCTGCAGCCCGTGACGACGACGATGCCCGCGCCGGATTTGGCGCGGTTTACATAATGCTCGATCACCGGCTCGTTGGGATAGGGCTCCGGCCCCTGTAGAAAATGCAGGCCGCTGGGTGTGGATTCCATGCGGTTTTTGATCGTTACGCCATTCGGCAGGACGATAGGTTCAAAGAGCTTGGGATAACGTATCATATCGATCCTTTGGTTTATCGCCCCGTCTGCGCGACGGGGCGATAAAGCTTCCTTTCTTTCAGCTGATGGATATGACCTGAGAGAAGGCCGGGAACGGCTCGCCGTCGTAGGTCATGAAATAGTCCTCGATGATGTCGGAGATGAAAGCGCGGGCCTTGGCCTCCTCCCGGGGACCGGGCTTCTGGTTATTGTTGTAGTGGAAGAAATAGGTGCCGGGCTTCTTCGTTCCGTCCGCCATCTCATACTCCACCGCGTCGCACACATCGGCGGCCGGCATATCCTTGCCCTTGGGGCCGGGAACGAACTCCGCCTTGGGCTTTACGCCCACATCATAGCCGGCGGGGCCGGTCTCCTTGCCGCCGCAGGCGAATTTGCCCACGATGTCGCAGTCGTAATTCCGCAGATACAGCTCGAGCATCGCCAGCACGCCGCTGCACTCCCGGGAGCCGTAGAAGCCGCCGCCGTAGGTGGAG
>CAJOIG010000226.1 GCA_905234575.1 uncultured Oscillospiraceae bacterium | reverse complement strand
GTTCGAGATGACGGACGAATACGTGAAGCACATCCAGATGCCCAAGCAGTTCCAAAAGGCCGAGGCCATCGGCTGGCTCACGGCCTTCGTGGGAGCGCTGGCGGGAAAGCCCTATATGGTCGCCCTGGGCTCGAACGTCGCCGCGAAGGACACAAAGACCTCCGAGTTCAAGAACGTGGAAGTCGTGAAACTCCGCCGCAAGCGGGATACCATCCATGTGAACCAGCTTCTGGACAAAAACCAGGTCTACGCCGGGGACGCGGATTTCGATTTCGTGGAGAAGTTCATCCTTGACCGCTGCGTGAAAGCAAAGGTAAAGTAAAGGAGGATTAAACCATGTTCTGTCAGAACTGCGGAAATGAGCTCCGGGAAGGGGCTGCTTTCTGCCAAAACTGCGGGCAGCCGATAAGGGAAACGGCCAATGTCCGAAGCGAGCGGCCCAACGCACCGGCGTACATACCGCCTCAACAGACGCAGACCGGGTATTTTACCCCCGGCCAAGGGCAGTCGGGCGCGGTCTATCCGGAAGCAGCGTCGACGCAGAAGCCGAAAAAGAAGGGCCGCGGCTGTCTTATCGCCGCTGTCATCGTCCTGGCGGTCATCATAGCGGTGCCGTTTCTGGGCGGCCTCGGCCTGACCTGGTTTCTTGACCGATATGACGCGCAGAAGGACGAGCCGCCGATCCGCACAGTAGAAGTGACGTTTCCTGCCTCCACCGGCGCACGGGCCGTTGTGGAGCAGCAGGCCGCCGTGGCGGTGGAGGCGTATCTCGTCGCCCGGGCCTACACAGACAAGCTGGAAAACTACGACCTCGACAGCTTTGATCCGGACGAATACGCCGCTCTGCTGGACCGGACGGTGGCCGCCTGGGAGGCGGCAGACGCGCTGGCTGCCGGGCTGGAGGGAAATGCTGAGCTGCTTGTCGCGCTGGAGGACGAGGGCATACCCGGCTCTGCCGGGACGGTGGAGTATCGGGAGCTTGCCTCCGGAAGGACGCTTCAAAACCCGTTATTTACGACTGCCTATGCGGCCGATGGGGAGGAAAAGACCGCGAAGGAGTGGGCGGAGGAGATCCAGCAGATGTATGACGCTTACCCGCCTGGCAAAGCCATCTTGGGCCTGGCTCATGCCATGAAGACCGATACGGCCCACGCTGCCGTTATCCACCAGCAGGCTCAAGCCATCCTGAAGGGAGAGGCCGACGCGGAGGCGGGCTATTATAACGCCGCCTATAAAACTGCCGTCGAGACGAAGGCCGCAGCGACCGTTGCGGGAGCCGCGGTGGCGGTCGTTGCCACCGGCGGCACGGCGGGCGCGGTAGCTCACGCCTTTGCGGTAGGCGGGACGGTTTGCAGCGGCGCGCAGGCGATCCTGGATGTGGGCACCGCGTACACGATCCACGCGACGGACGGAGAGGGCGACGAATATACTGCGGCCTTTGAACGAACGTCGAACCAGTTCGCGCCCGTTGCGGGTATCTTTGGACTTTTGAACGCCGGTGTGAACGCCTACAATATGTACCAGGGCGTCGATGTGTACGACAACGCGGTGCAGGCTGGGATCTGGGCCGCAAACGAGCTGCTGAGTCATATACAGGGCGACGGAACGATACTCGGTGGGACGTTCAAACAAAACAACGACGGGACGGTCAGCTTTACCATGATCGAGACGATGCTCGGCGGAGATATGAGCCATGAGGACGCCGTGGCGCTGGCGCTGCAGTCGATGGGCATCGACACGGCGACGATCGAGGAGGCCAGGGCGATCGCAGCCGGTGAAGCTGCAGCCCCGACGGAGCCCGATGGTTTGGGCGAGGCGGCGGACGCCTTCATCGAGCAGTGGGACATCTTTACCGATCCCGACGAGCCCTTCGATGCGGCGGGCTTCAATGATTACATGAGTGAGCGGTTCGAGGGGGCTGCCGAGGAACAGCGCCTTGCCGCCGGTGACCGCCCTGTTGCGGCGGCGGTTCCGCAGCTCAACCCGGCGACGGACTGGTTCGAGGAAGACGATCCCGATGAACCGGCCGCAACAGCTGTCCCCATGCCGGAAACGACGCCGGAGCCCGTGTCCAAGCCGGAGATCCCCGAACTCGTCGGCGGATACGAGGAGGGCGTCAGCGGAACGTACTGGATGGTCTGCGACGGGATCGAGGGTGAGCGGCATTTCGAGAGCTACGCGTATGTCACCCTCTATGACAGCGGCGAGATGGAGATCCTCTGCAACGGCGAGCATGATCTTCTGGAGGGAACGTACGACCCCCGGACGCATACCTTCGTCGGCACGGAAAACAGCGATCACGACTGGTTGTCTGCTACGATCTTTGACGGGCATATGACCACGATCACCTTCCGTCCCGATTCCTCGCCTGTCACCGCCTCCGGAATGGTGGATGCTTCCAATGTCCAGCTTTTTGATGACGTTATTGATATGTCGGTCTATATCAC
>CAJOIG010000225.1 GCA_905234575.1 uncultured Oscillospiraceae bacterium | reverse complement strand
TCGCGGACGTGTACGACGCGCTGGTCAGCAAGCGGGTATACAAGGAGGAATTCTCCTTCGCGGAGGCGGACGCGATCATCCGGGAGGGAATGGGCACGCAGTTCGATCCCCGCCTTGGCCGATACTACGAGGCGGCACGGCCCCGCCTGGAGGCGTATTATGCCGCGGAAAAAAGGGAGGCTGCAGCATCATGCTGAAAATCGATCATCTGACGAAAACCTTCGGGGAGAAAAAGGCGGTGGACGACCTGTCCCTGCACATCCGTCCGGGGGAGATCTTCGGCTTCATCGGGCATAACGGCGCGGGCAAGAGCACGACGCTCAAAAGTGCCGTCGGTATCCTGCAGTTTGACGCCGGAACGATCACCATCGACGGGAAAAACCTCCGGGACGAGCCGGTGGCCTGCAAGCGGGAGCTGGCCTACATCCCGGATAACCCGGACCTGTACGAGTTCATGAGCGGGATCAAGTACCTGAACTTCATCGCGGACGTATTCGGCATCCCCGCGGCGGAGCGGCAGGAGCGGATCCGGAGATACGCCGGGCTCTTCGAACTGACGGACGACCTGGCCCAGCCGATCTCCGCCTACTCCCACGGCATGAAGCAGAAGCTCGCCCTGATCTCGGCCTGGATGCACGACCCGAAGCTCATCGTCATGGACGAGCCCTTCGTCGGCCTGGACCCGAAGGCGTCCCATCTTCTCAAGGAGATGATGCGGGAGCACTGCGACAAAGGCGGCGCCATCTTCTTTTCCACCCATGTGCTGGAGGTGGCGGAAAAGCTCTGCGACATGGTCGCTATCATCCGGCGCGGCCGTCTCGTCAAGGTCGGCACCATGGAGGAGGTCAAGGGCGACGACAGCCTCGAAGAGGTCTTCCTGGAACTGGAGGCGGAGTAAATGCTGCGGGTCCTCATGAAAAAGCAGCTCGCGGAGGTGTTCAAGGGCTACTTCTTCGACGCGAAGAAGAACCGGATGCGCTCCAAGGGCGCCATCGCGGCGTATTTCCTGCTGTTCATCGTCGTCATGGTCGGCATGCTCGGGGGCATGTTCACCAGCCTCGCGCTGAGTCTCTGCGGCGTGCTGACCGACGTCGGTCTGGGCTGGCTGTACTTCGCGCTGATGGGCGGGATCGCCGTCGCGCTCGGCGCCTTCGGCAGCGTGTTCAACTCCTATGCCGCCCTGTATCTTGCGAAGGACAACGATCTGCTCCTGTCCCTGCCCATCCCGGTGCGGACCATCATCACCGCCCGGCTCGTGAACGTCTATCTCATGGGCGCCATGTACGCCGCCACAGCGGTGGTCCCGGCGGTCGTCGTCTACTGGATCGTCGCCGGGACGACGGCGGCCCGCGTGATCGGCGGGGTGCTGCTGTTTCTCATCGTGACGGTGATCGTGATGCTCCTGTCCTGCCTGCTCGGCTGGGTCGTGGCGAAGATCAGCCAGCGGCTCAAAAACAAGAGCTTCATTACGGTCCTGGTCTCCCTGTTGTTCATCGCCGCGTACTATTTCTTCTATTTTAAGGCGAACGACCTGCTCCAGGACATCCTTCTGCACGCGGAGGCCTACGGGGAAAAGATCAAGGGCGCGGCTTACGGACTCTTTCTTTTCGGGCGCGTGGGCGAAGGAGGCCTGCTGGCGGCGGTCCTCGTCTTTGCCGTCACGGCGGCCCTCTGCGCCGTCGTTTGGACGGTCCTCACCCGGAGCTTCCTCAGCATCGCCGGCGCCGGCGGAAGGACGGAAAAGGTCCGCTATGTGGAGAAGGCCGTCCGCGAGAAGTCCGTGTTCGGCGCGTTTCTCGGCAAAGAGTTCGCCCGGTTCACATCCAGCTCGAACTATATGCTCAACTGCGGCCTCGGCATCCTGCTCCTCCCGGCGGTCGGCGTGCTGCTGCTCCTGAAGGGCCCGGCGGTCTGCGAGGCGCTGGACAGCGTGTTTGCGGCGAGCCGCCCAGGCGCGACCCCGGTCCTTCTGTGCACGGCCCTGTGCATGATGTCGGCCATGATCGATACGGCGTCGCCCTCGGTGTCCCTGGAGGGACGGAGCCTCTGGCTGCCCCAGTCCCTGCCGGTGGAGCCGAAAACGGTGCTGCGGGCCAAGATGTCCGTGCAGCTCATTCTCTCGGAGCTTCCCATGCTCATCGCCGCGGTCTGCACCGCGCTGGTACTGCGGACCGCCCCGGCGGAGCGGCTGCTGCTCGTCGTGACGCCCCTGCTGTACGCGGCGTTTTCCGCCGTGTTCGGGACGGTCGTCGGCGTGCGAATGCCGGTGCTGACCTGGACGAACGAGCTCGCCCCCATCAAGCAGAGCGGCGGCGTGGTCATCGCCCTGTTCGGCGGCTGGCTCCTCAGCGTGATATTGGGCGGCCTGTATCTGCTCGCCGGCTATCGGCTGGGTGCGCCGCTGTATCTGCTGCTCTGGGCGGTCCTGCTTGCCGCCGCGGGACTGCTG
>CAJOIG010000224.1 GCA_905234575.1 uncultured Oscillospiraceae bacterium | reverse complement strand
CACGACCTGCGCCACGCCCTCCGTATCAAAGGACGCGCGGAAGTCCGCAACGGCCCGCAGCCCGGCGTGGGTGCAGTTGGACGCGCCGGTGCTGAAGACAGGACCGCCCATTTCTCCGGACGCCTCGCCGGCAGCTTCTCCAGACGCCTCCCCGGATGCTTCTCCAGACGCCGCTCCCGCCGGCTCCGCGGCGCTCTCTTCCGATGCTTCCGCCGCCTCAGGCTCCGCCTCCGCTTCGGTATAGGTGCCGTCATAGACCGGGACGCCGCCCTTCGTCACCACCACGGAGATATCCTCCCAGGTCCCGGCGGTCAGCTCGACCGCCGCGCCGTTCTGATAAAACGCGATATCCATACCGTCCGGCGCCTTCACAGCGGCGCCGTCCGCCAGGGTCAGGGCTTTTACGGTGCAGGTGCCGGTGCAGATCCAAGAGGAGCTGCCGTCCAGCGAGAGCGTCACGCCGTCGCCCCTGTTTTCCACAGTCCCGGTCCACTCGGAGTTTTCCAGCCGGACATCCGCCGCGCCGGAGGCGGTCACCCACATGCCGCTGCCGGAGGGCGCGGCGCAGTAAATGTTCCCATAGAGCTCCGTGGTGCCCGCATCCTGCCCCGTCAGATCCCAGCAGGTGGCGCTGTTCTCGTTTCGGAACGTAAAGACCGAGGTTCCGCCCGCCGCCGCGATGAGCCAGTTGGGCGCGCCGATATCGCCGTATTCCGCATACGCGCCGTTATACAGCCTCGTGCTGTCGATCGTGATGCCGGAGGCGGAGGTGGTGCTGAGGACGGCGATGTTCCCGCCGTTCTTGCCCGGCACCTGCGTTTTATCCGCAAACCAGTTGGCGGTAAAATTGCTCATATCGTCCCCGTTCAGGGGGAAGATCATGAGGAAATTGCTGTTGACAAGCTCCGCCGGCTCGACCTCCGCCGTCAGCCTTTCGTAAGCCGCGAGCTGCTCCGGGTCGCCCGGATCCGTCAGGTCATAAAAGTCCATGGCAAAGTCCAGCGCCGTCCCGATCGTGCTGTTTACGATGTTTACATGCTCCTTCCCGCCGGAGGACAGAACGCCCACAGGGCCGGTGAAGGAGCTGTTGAAGGCGAACACATACCCCTCTCCCACGGAGTTGACGGCAGGCTCGACATGGCTCTCCAGCCGGGAGTTATAGATATACACATACGAGCCGCCGCCCATGGAATAGACGCCGGAGCTGCCCGTGGAATAGGCCGTCCCCGCCAGGCGGTTTGCCAGCAGCATACCGCCGCCGCTGTCCGTGACCAGGAGAGAGCCGGAGGAGTTTGCCGTCGTGACGACGGTCGCCGATCCGTTTTCCGCCTCATAGGCCGCGAGACCCGCCTCGTCCAGCGCAAGTTTCGCGTGATCCGCCGCATAATCGTTCGCGTCCACAGGAGTGCCGTCGTCATAGGTATTGCGCTCCGCCCAGCCGAAACGTTCCGGGATCGGCGAAACCGCGTTTGCGCGGAGCTCATCCACGTCTGTATTGGGAACGCCGTTTGCGTCCAGTACGGTCTCATCGGCGTTGATGGTGATCTGCCCCTGCAGGCTGGCATAGGGGCCATGTCCGCCGGAAAAGGCCGTGAACAGGACGCCGCCCTCGATATCGACCCGGCTTCCCGCCAGCGCGTACAGGGGGTTGGCGCCGCCCACGATCCAAGGCTCCTCCAGTGTGAGGGTCACCGCCTCATCCGTCCCGTAAAACCGATCCGCGTAGCTGTTCATGCTGGGCGTGTCGCCGTCCACCAGCACCGCCGAGCCGAGGCCGTAGAAATTGGTCGCCTCCTGGGGGCCGTCCGGGCGGGTGTGGTTCTCCGCTGTCAGTCCTGCCACCGTCACCGAGACCGGCTCGTCCGCTGCCCCCTGCAGGAACAGGGTGCTGTTGTTTGTGATGCCGGCGGTGTTTTCCTTTTCGCTGTAAAACGCCTCTGTGCCGGTAAGTCCGGCGTACTCGCCGCTGTCGTCGACCCGCTTATAGGCAAAGGCGCAGTGGAAGTCATAGCTTCCCTTGCGGTTGCCGCCGCTGACCGTGGAATCGAAATGATACATGCGGATAAGCTCGTAATCCTCGCCGTATACCCATCCGAAGGTCTCGTAGAGGTAGTTGATAACCTGGGCCTTGCACTGGAATACGATCCCAAGGTCGCCGTTTTCCCCTGTGCCGTTGGTTCCGAAGATCATCTCATACAAAACGCCGTCGGCAATATACCAGTCGCCGGTGGACACGCCCATCGACGCGGCATAGCCCGCCGCATTGTCGGCCGGGGCGTCATAGATGTCGCTCAGATCCGCTGTCGCGGCCGCCGCGCCGTCCAGAAGCGGAACATACACTGCCGCCGTTTCGCCTGCCGCAAGCTCGATCACGCCGCCGTCCTCCGACGCGCTGTCCGCAGATGACGCGGCCCCGTCGGGGGCAAAGGTCACGGTGATCGCCTCCGACGCCTGCGAGAACGTGTATGCCAGCAGATACTCCGACTGCCCAGCCGCCGCGGGCACGGTCTCACCGTCCGCCATGAGCGACTCGATGACATAACCCTCCTCCGCCACGACGGAGAAAGCCGCCCCGACGCCGTCCGCCTTCATGCCGTCCGGGACGTACCAGCTCCCGTTGGGCCAGATCACGCCGCCCTCGCCGGCTGCCGCCGTGAAGCTCGCCCCGTCCACCGGCGCAAAGGCATAGACCGCCGTGCTGTTGTCACCTGCCCAGCGCTCCGCCTCGGAGCCTGCCGCGCCGTAGATCACCGTGGCGTTGCGGATCTCGCGGCCCAGCACATCAAAGGCGTTGTAGTCCACCGTCGTGACACTCGCCGGGATGCTGACGCCTTTGGCGTAGTTGAAATCATAGAAGGTCATTCCCCCGACCTCCCGGATACCCTCGGGAAGCAGGATGTATTCGTTGGCTCTGTGTCCGACCACGACATTGTCAAAGCCGTTCGACCGCACAGCGTCCACGGGTATTCCGTCCACGCTGGCCGGGATCAGCAGCGCCTGCGCCTGTTCGATGGTCTGTCCGCTGTCGCGGATGCTCTCCAGC
>CAJOIG010000223.1 GCA_905234575.1 uncultured Oscillospiraceae bacterium | reverse complement strand
CGCATGAAAAAGAAGGATCTGCTCCGGGACGGAGCGTTCATCCTCATCGGGACGCTGCTCGTCAGCGCCGCCGTCAAGTACATCTATTCCCCCGCGGACCTGGACACCGGCGGCGTGTCCGGCGCGGCGGTGGTGCTGGAAAGCCTGTTTTCCGTGCCGCTGTGGCTGTCGAACACCATGCTGAACCTGCCGCTGTTCCTGCTGGCCTGGCGGGCCAAGGGCTGGGCGTTCATCCGTCGGACCCTCGCGGCCACGGCGCTGTTGTCCGCGGAGCTCTATCTCCTGCCGGAGCATACGCTGCCGCTGGCGGACGACATGTTCCTCGCGGCGGTGTTCGGCGGGCTGCTGTGCGGCGTGGGGATGGGCCTCGTCTTCTCCGCCCGGACCACCACCGGCGGCACGGACCTTCTCGCCGTGCTGCTCCAGCGGAAGTGGCGGCACCTCAGCCTGCCCCAGCTCACCGGCGCGGCGGACCTCGTCATCATCGCAGCGGGCTTCGCGGTGTTCGGCCTCGTGAAGGGGCTGTACGCGCTGACGGCGGTGTTCGTCACGGCGCGGGTGTCGGACTTCATCCTGCTCGGCCTCCGCAGCTCCAAGGCGGCGTACATCCTCTCTCCCGACAGCGAGGCGATCGCCCGGGACATCCTGCGCGAGATGGACCGCGGCGTCACCGGCATCCACGCCAAAGGCATGTATTCCGGCGCGGAGTCGAACATGCTCTACTGCGTGGTGTCCCCGCGGGAGATCCCGGAGCTCAAGCAGCTCGTCCAGCGCACGGACCCGGAGGCGTTCGTCATCATCTCCGACGTCAGCGAGGTCAGCGGCGAGGGCTTCAGCCGGGAGAAGACGTGAGCCCTTCGGCGCGATTCGAAAAAACGGACCTGCCCTCCGGGCAGGTCCGATCAATTTTGGGGTCCTTACAGGTCCTTGAGGGCCTCGGCGATGTTGATTCCGTGGTCGGACACGCGCTCGAGGTCGATGGACATATCGGTGAGCACGACGCCGGCCCGGGGCTCGCACACCCCGTTCATGAGCCGGACGATGCTGCGCGAGACGGTCTGCTCGGTGAGGTCGTCCACCCGCTGCTCCAGGTTTGCCGCGTCGTCCATGCGATCGGTCCCGCCGGAGAACACGTCGAGGCAGCAGGCCACGGAGGCCAGCGAAGCGTCCGCGAGCGCCCGGAGATCCGCCAGGGCCTCCTCCGACATGTGGACGGTCCCGTCCCGGCGGAGCACGGCGTATTCCGCGATGTTCTCCGCGTGGTCGGAAAGGCGCTCCACGTCCGCCACGGTCAGAATCAGCCGGGACAGGCGGTTCCGGTCCCGGTCGCTCATGGCGGAGGTGCGGAGCTCGACGAGCTTCTCGAGGATGGCGTGGTCCAGGTAATCGACCGTTTCCTCCGTCGAGGCGACCATGGCGAGCTTCTCCTCCGTCGGGTGGAAGAAGGCGTCCACGGCGGTGATGAGGTTGTCCAGGGCGAGGCACCCCATGCGGGCGATCTCCTGCCGGGCCATGTCCAGGGTCACGGAGGGCAGGGCCGCGCCGGTATGGGCGAGGTAGATGAGCCGGCGCTCGTCGGCAAAACGCATCTCGTCCGTCCGCATGGGAAGCAGCTTCTCGCTGAGCTTTGCCAGCCCGCCGGATACCGGCAGCAGGACGGCCACCGCGGTGATGGCGAAGATGGTGTGGGTGTTCGCGATCTGCCGGCCGATGTCCCCGGGAGACAGGCTCTGGATCCAGCGCGGGAAGCCGGGAAAGAGCGTCACGAGAATCAGGATGACCAGGGCGTGGCTGAGATTCACGAGCACGTTCATGAGGGCGCAGCGCTTGCCGGCCCGGTCCATGGTCATGCCCGCGAGGACGTTCGGCGTCACGGAGCCGATGACCGCGCCGATGAGCAGGTACACCGCCGTGTCATAGGACAGGATGCCCTGGGCGGCGAAGGCCTGGAAGATGACGGTGGAGGAGGACGAGCTCTGCAGCAGCGCCGTGAAGGCCACGCTGAAGAGGATGGTCAGGAAGGGGTTCTCCAGGGCCGAGACGAAGGCCACGAAGGAGGGATCCTCCGCCAGCGGTGCGATCGTCTGCTTCATGAGGGACACGCCGACGAAGAGCATCCCGAAGCCCAGAAGAATCGTGCCGATGTGCCGGAAGATGCGCCGCTTTTTGACGAACAGGAACAGAGCGGCGCCCAAAAACAGGATGAGCGGCGCCCACGCGGACAGACGGAAGGCCGTGATCTGGGCGGTGACGGTGGTGCCGATGTTCGCGCCGAGGATGACGCCCACGGCCTGGGCGAGGGTCATGAGTCCGGCGCTGACGAAGCCGATGACCATGACGTTCGTGGCGGACGAGGACTGGATGAGCACGGTGACGGCGGCGCCCGCCAGCACCGACACGGGCTTGTTCGTGGTGGCCCGGGCGAGGATGTCGCGCAGCTTCTCGCCGCAGGCGCCGCGCAGGCCGGAGGACATGAGCGTCATGCCGTACAAAAACA
>CAJOIG010000222.1 GCA_905234575.1 uncultured Oscillospiraceae bacterium | reverse complement strand
GCGGTCAAGTGGCTGAGCTTCGGCGCCATCGGCGGCATCTTCATGAGCTATGTCTTCGGCTGGATCGACGACAAGTTCGGCACCGTCAAGGCCTCCATCGCGCTGGGCGTTTCGGAGTTCATTCCCGTCCTGATGCTGATGCTCATGCCCCCGCAGGGCAATGCGTTCATGGGTTATCTCTGGGGCTTCGGCGTCGCCTGCATGACCGGCGGCGTGCCCACCATGCACCCGGCCTCCATCACCTACGCTTACGGCCGTCGTGAGTACCAGTCCGCCAACCGCGTCATCATGGCGATCCAGCTCATCCCGTCGGCCTTCGCCGCGATGATGATGGCCGCCCTGATCCAGGCGGGCAAGGGCACCCTGGCCTACGGCATCTGCGTCATCGTCATCGTCGTCGGCCTCATCGCCACCGTGATGCTCCGCAAGGTCCCCGACGCCATGGCCGCCGACCGCGATTTTGCCCAGAAGGCTGAGTAAGCAGTAAGGAGATACATACGAATGGGACTGTTTAACCGCAAGAAAGCCGCCGAGAAGGTCGATCAGATCGCCGTCAAGGCGGAGGAAAAGGCCGCGGAGGTCAAGCAGGAGGCGGAGGCCGCCGTCGAGAAGTTCGCCGCCGCCGCCGAGGAGAAGGCAGCCGAGGTCCAGGAGACGGTCGGCGCCGCGGTGGTGGATCTTGCCGCCAAGGCCGAGGAGGCCGTGAACGGCGAAGAGGCTCCCGCCGAGGAGGCCGCCCGGGAGGGCGCGCCGAGCTGCGGCGATCCGGAAGGTACGAACGAGCTGACCGAGAAGGAAAAGGGCACCGTGTACGCCTGCCGCATGAACTACCACGCGGGCTACAACGTCTATAAAGAATGGCCCAACGGCGGCATGACCATCCACGCCGGCATCGGCTGGTTCCACCCCTTCGGACCCAGCGAATACTACGGCATGGCGAACATCCCCGGCAACTTCTGCGAGGAATCCAAGCAGTTCCCGCTGGAGAAATACTTCACGAGACCGATCTGTTCTGCATCTACCGCATGCCCGACGGCGACATCTACGCCTGGGACGGCATGTTCGCGGTGCGCGGCCTCGATCCGAACAAGTGCGTGGTCTACAACTCCGAGTACACCCGCCAGGACGTTCTCGTGAACGTCATCGTCGGCGGCACCGGCCGTTACGAGGGCGTGCGCGGCCTGCTCATCGGCACCGCCGAGGGCGGCGGCCCCACCCAGGTCTGCGGCAAGATGCCCGACGGCAGCGACCTGGAGCTCCCCGAGACCATCATGAAGGACCTGTCCGGCTACATCCGCTTCCCCGAGAAAGACTGAGCCCTATAAACCACAAGGGGTCGATGCTGCATCGGCCCCTTTTCAAACTGGTAAGAAACTTTTAGGAGGAACACATTTATGAAGCACATCGAAGCTGACATCTGCGTCGTCGGCGGCGGCCTTTCCGGCCTGACCGCGGCAACCCAGGCGGCTGAGAAGGGCGCTGCGGTCGTCGTCTTTGAGAAGAGCGGAACCACCGGCGGCGCTGCCAACATGGGCATGGCGTTCTTCGCCGTGGAGTCCCACATCCAGCGCGACCAGATGTACGCCTGGACGAAGGACGATGCCTTCAAGTTCATGATGGAGTACAACCACTGGAAGGCCGACGCCCAGACCGTCCGCCGCTGGTTCAATATGTCCGCCTCCACCGTTGAGTGGGTCGAGAACTTCGGTGTAGAGTTTCTGGGCGCGTACAAGTATTTCCAGGACTCCCACACCACCCAGCACATGATCAAGCTCCCCGGCGCCAACAAGCCCGCCGAGCGCCAGGCCAGCCACATGGTCAAGCTCATGACCGACTATGCCAACTCCATGGAGGTCGATTTCCACTTCCGCACCCCGGCCAGAGAGCTCATCATGGGCGATAAGGGCCAGGTCCTCGGCGTCATCGCGGTGGACGAGTCCGGCGAGGAGATCGAGTGCCTCGCGGACGCCGTCATCATCGGCACCGGCGGCATCGGCAACAACGTCGAGATGATCAAGCAGTACCTCGGCTTCACCTGGGGCAAGGATATGTTCACCTTCCGCATCCCCGGCCTCGACGGCGACGGCATGAAGATGGCCTGGAAGGTCGGCGCGACCGAGGCCCCCATCTCCATGGAGGTCACTTACAACACCCCCGGCACCACCGATGTGTTCAAGACCCTGTCCGAGGCCATGCGCCAGCCCTCCACCATCATGGTGAACATCCACGGCGAGCGCATCATCAACGAGCAGATCATGAACAATACCACCTACACCGGCAACGCCATCAACGCCCAGGCCTTCTCCATCATCGGCCAGGACGGCATCGACTACATGAAGGAGCACGGCCTCGACTACATCACCTATCACCACGCGGTCAAGGACCTGAACAAGTGGGAGTATGAGAAGGAGCTCTACTTCTCCGGCGTGAAGTCCGCGGCCGAGAACTCCGTCTTCATGGCGGACAACGGCGTCCAGTACGAGGACGAGAGCGCCGAGAACGAGCGCAACTTCTACGAGTGCAATTCCCTCGAGGAGGTCTGCGAGGTCACCGGCATCGACTATAAGCAGCTCAAGAAGACCGTCGAGCGCTACAACAGCTTCGCCGGCGGCTACGACGAGGACTTCTGCAAGCCCGCCCGCTGGCTCCGCCCGATCACCGGCGAGAAGTTCTATGTCGCCCGTCACTTCCCCTCCGGCTACGGCTCCCTCGGCGGCATCAAGGTCAACCACGACATGAAGGTCCTCCGCGCCTCCGACGACAAGCCCATCCCCGGCCTGTTCGCCTGCGGCACCGATACCGCGAACGTGGTCTTCGGCGGCGAGTACTGCTTCTACAACCCCGGCTCCACCATGTCCTGGGCCCTGAACTCCGGCCGCATGGCGGGCATGGAGGCTTGGGACTATATCGAGGGCGACGACTTCGTCGAATAAAATCGGCTTGTAAATCCGCCCAATACTTCGTTGCAAGAACCTGCGGGCAGCGTCACGTACACAAAGTACGCTCCTTGCCCGCAGAACCTTGCGCCTCGTCTTGAACGGATTTCCTTCGCCTCGGGCGCTCCCGCGTCTTGGCCGAGGGAACCGTCTCTCGGATGTGCGAGCAACCAACAGAATACAGCCGCCCGATCCGCAAGGATCGGGCGGCTTTTCATGCAAAAAGCATGAAAAACCCGCCCTGGTTTTAACAAATTAGTCAAATATTCTTCACATTTTTCCGTAGAAATCCGAGGCCGGAGAGGGTACATTATAAACAGAAACTGAAAGCATCGGAGGTTGCACATCATGGAAAACGAGAACGAAAACGAGCTTTTTTCCCGTGAAGAAAACGACGGCGCATCCCGGCCCGGCGGCGAGTACCGCTTCGTCCCGGAAACACCGTCTTACGGATACGAGCCGCCGCGGGCGGAGAGCGACTTCCGCTATTCCGAGCCCTCGGCCGAGACTGCCACCCCCGTCGAGCCCGCCGCGGCTCCGAGGAAGGAGAAGAAGGAGCGCCGGGGCATGAGCACGGGCGGCATCGTGGCCCTGTGCCTCGCCTGCGCCCTGGTGGCGGGAGCGGCCGGGTCCGTCGGCACCTATCTCGCCACGCGCAGCGGCAGCTCCGCGGTGGGGGAGGCGCTGGAAAGCCTGGTGCCCACGCCGGTGCCCGTCATCTCCACCGTCTCCTACGACGGCGCGACGAACGAGACCGCCGCCGCGATCTATGAGCTCGCGAAGCAGCAGGTCGTCGGCATCAACACCACCATCGACTACGGCTATAACCTCTTCGGCCAGCCCAGCACCGCGTCCGTCACGGGCTCCGGCGTCATCATCACGGAGGACGGCTACATCCTCACGAACTACCACGTCGTGGAGAACGCCCACGAGGGCGGCTATCCCATCGAGGTCATGATGTACGACGAGTCCACCTACGAGGCGGAGATCGTCGGCTTCGACGAGGACAACGACATCGCCCTGCTGAAGATCGACGCCGTTGGCCTGAATCCCGCCCAACTCGGCAGCTCCGACGACCTCACCGTCGGCCAGACGGTCTATGCCGTCGGCAATCCCCTCGGGGAGCTGAACTACTCCATCACGGGCGGCATGGTCTCCGCCACGGACCGCACCATCACCACGGAGTCGAACGTCGCGGTGAACATGTTCCAGATCGACGCGGCGGTGAACGGAGGCAACTCCGGCGGTCCCGTGTACAACTCCGCGGGCCAGGTCATCGGCATCGTCACCGCGAAATACAGCGCCACGGGTGTGGAGGGTATCGGCTTTGCCATCCCCATCTCCGATGCCGCCCACATCGCGAACCAGATCCTCGAGCACGGCTACGTCGCGGACAAGGCGTATATGGGCATCACCTGCGCCACCGTTTCCGCCTCCGCCGCGGACGCCTACAACATGGTCGTCGGCGCCTATGTGAAGACGGTCGACGAGGGAAGCGCCGCCGAGAAGGCCGGCCTTCTGGTGGACGACATCATCACCGCCCTGGACGGCGAGGAGGTGGCGGGCTCCAGCGAGCTGACCGCCATGCTCCGGCAGTACCGCGCGGGCGACACCGCGGAGCTCACCGTCTGGCGCCACGGCGAGGAGGTCCTCCTCTCCATCACCTTCGACGAGAAGCAGCCGGAGGAGGAGACGGAGGAACCGGACGAGAACGACCGCGCCTCCGGCGAGCCGGGCCAGTATTACTACTACGGCGACGACGACATGGAGGAATTCTTCCGCCGCTTCTTCGGAGGCTTCGGCTTCTGATCTCCCCCAAAATACGGACATCCCCTGCACCGTTCATTTCGGCGCAGGGGATGTTT
>CAJOIG010000221.1 GCA_905234575.1 uncultured Oscillospiraceae bacterium | reverse complement strand
GTCCCACCAGCGCGTCGTTTCCATACAGGCGGCTCAGAGCCGCGCCCAGCGCCGAGAGGACCTTGTCGCCATGGCTGAAGCCATACTGCATCGTAATGGAGTCATAATCCTCTACGGTGATATGTACGCGCAGAAAATCGATCCGACGCAGATAATACATATCGCAGTATACAGACAGCGCCTCATCGATCCCGCGCGCGTTCAGAAGCCCGGTAAGCCCGTCATGACGCATCGGATCGGCATGATCCGGTCGGGAGGCATCGGAGGACTCCTGATCGCTCAGACTGCCCACGAGACCGATGACGTGACCGTATTCGTTATACACGGGGGTGCTGCTGTATCGGACGTTTCGCTCCACGCCGCCGGAAATGAACCGCGCAGGGACATTTTGGATGACGGCGCCCTCCCGGAGCACACTCTCATCGTTATGAAGAACGTGGTCGGAGAGCAGGTGCCAGCCGATCTCTTCGTCGGTTTTCCCCAGGATGGAGCGGATCGAGCTGAGTCCGAGATAATCCAGGAAGCCTTTGCTCGCGCCGACATAGCGGCGCTGATCATCCTTCCAGTAGAGACGCCCGATGTCGGACTGGATCAGGCTCTTCCAAAGCCGTCCGTGCGTCAGCTCGCCCCTCGGCTTGGACGGATACATCGTGAGGAAGCGCTGCCGCATGACCTGGACGTCCTCGTCCGCGTCACGGATGACGGAGAAAACGCAGGAGGGGCGGAACCGGATCAGAAGATACTGCTTCCAGGAGAACTGTCCGTGCTGGTTCAGCGTGCGGAAATAATCCACGATGCAGCTCCGTCCGCTCTCTGCGATCCGCTCGTCCATGGAGGCGGCCTCGTAATACCGGAGGAAAATCTCCTGATCCTCGCCGAAGATCCACTCCTTCGCATAGAGCTCCACCGCGTTTTGGATACCGTCGCTGGAGGCGACCTTTTCGTCGTGGGTGCCGACATACAGCGGTGTGATCCGATCCTCGCCGAGCTCAAGAAGGGTGATGCGGTCGAACACGGAGTAAATATGGCGCATCTCCGTGTCCAGGGTGTTCATGCGGGAGACGTCCGTATTCTGGGAGAGGTTGTCCAGCCGCAGCAGCACGCTGTATGCGTCGTCCTTTGCGGCGATGAGCCGGGACTGGATCACGTAGTATTCACTGTCCGAGACAAAATAGAGCTTGGCGTCGCCGCTGACCTTCGTCTCCTCCAGCATCGTATAGATCCGGCGGGGGAGGGAGGCGGTCGAAGTCGCGCCGCAGGCCTTCGGATCGATGATCGCGCTGCCCCACTGCGTCTTGATGATGATGTTCTCAAAGGAGGCGTTATAGAACAAGAACCGCGTCGTGTCCGGGCACACCTCAACAATGGAGAGGGGAATACTGTTCAGCTCGCGGGCATTGCTCAGGTTGAAGCGCTGCTCGACGGACATAAACGGTGATGCGCTGAGGACGTTGACCCGCCCGATCATGTCATAATAGACATGATCCTTCGGAAGCTCGAGCGGCACACCGATCCGGCGCAGATGGTCAATGAGCCGGTCGTAGGGCATCGGTTCTCCAAAAAGATAGCCCTGCACCTTTTCGCATCCGATGTCCCGCAGGAACTGGAACTGCGCCTCTGTTTCAACGCCCTCCATCAGCGTGTGCAGATCGAGGTCCTTCGCCATCTCGGTGACGGAGGTCAGGATCTGGCGGGAGCGCAGGTGAAACGCGCTGATAAACTCCCGATCCACCTTCAGCTCGTCGAAGGTGTAGTCCTTCAGGACGTTGAGCGAGGAATATCCGCTGCCGAAATCGTCCATCCATACCTGGTATCCCGCGGCATGGAAACGGTCGATCACCGTACGCATCAGCTCGGGATTGTCCGCAAACATGCTTTCCGTGATCTCAATGTGCAGAAAATGATGGGGGAGACGGAACTCGGAAACGTGGCTGTCCACGATGGAGAAGATGTCGCACATCTCGAAATCTTCGCGGGACAGGTTCACGGACACGGGAATGGGGCAGAAGCCCTCGTCGATGGTCTGGCGGAGGCGCTTGCACACCTTGAGGATGACATAGCTGTCCAGTTTGTGGATGAGCCGGTGGCTCTCAAGCAGACCGATAAAGCTGTCCGGTTGGATCATGCCGTGGACGGGATCGTCCCAGCGCGCCAAAGCCTCAAAGCTGCATGCCCTGCGGGTGAGGGTGCGGATGACCGGCTGATAATACACCTGGATATAATGCCCCCGAAGAGCTTCTTCAAATGTATCGAGCAGGTATTGATCCAGATCCTTTGGCATGGCGGTCTCCTTCGGTAAATTGGGGACATGTGGCGTGGAAACGTCGGCGTTCCATGGAAAGAAGCGTCATGAAATGCAATACTAACTTGTTATTACAAATTATAACATAAGAAATCCAATGATGTAAATACAGGAGAATTAAGGCAATACCGCACAAAGCGAGCGGCGATGCCGGAAATATGATATAATGCTGATATGGATAAACAGATGAGCCTGTCCGCGTTCAATGACGAGTTG
>CAJOIG010000220.1 GCA_905234575.1 uncultured Oscillospiraceae bacterium | reverse complement strand
AGAACGAGTTCATGCCCCTCATCTGGGCGGGCGACTACACCACCTTCCCCGCGGAGATGCTCTGGAACGGCATGCTGGAAAACGGCTGCCCCATGACCTTCGACGAGTTCGTCGCGGCCCAGAAATAAGTCCACCCTTCCAAGCGTCCGGCGTGTTTGTGCGCCGGACGTTTTTTCTTTGCGTTTCCTCTGGTATTATCCGAAAAAAACATATATACTGGAGCTGACCATAATAAGCAGAATACCCCAAGGAGGTCGTGACCATGAAATCCGTTAAAATATTCCTGGCTCTCCTGCTGGTCCTCTCGATGCTGACCGGGACCGCCGCGCTGGCGGCGCGGCTGGACCTTACGCCGAAGCAGCCGGAGACCGCAGAGGAACCCGCTCCCGCAGAGGAACCCGCTCCCGCAGAGGAACCCGCTCCGGCGGAGGAGCCCGCCCCCGCGGAGGAGCCCGCCCCGGCGGCAGCGCTCGACCCCGAGACGCAGCAGGCCCTGGACGAGGGCAAAGCCTGGTACTTCGGCTGGACGGACGAGGGCTTCAGCAAGGAGGCCGCCCTGGAGGCCCTGGATCGCGCCGCGAACGCCGGCAGCGGCGAGGCCTGGTATTACATCGGCAAGCTGTGGGAAAAAGGCTGCGCCACCGGGCGCTATTCCCAGGCCATGGCGTGCTATGACCGGGCCGTCGAGCTCGGCTTCGTCAAGGGCCTGTACGCCAAGGGCGAGCTCTACCGGCAGGGCCTCGGTGTGGAGAAGGACCCCGACATGGCTGCCGCGCTCTACCAGCAGGCGATCGATCTCGGCTTCGTCGGCGCGAATGTGGGTTACGGAAACATGCGCGTCTATGGCGACGGCGTGGAGGAGGACGGACCGATGGCCATCGAGCATTACACCGCCGCGCTGGACTGCGGCGACTATGAGCTTGTAAACCGCGCCCGTTTCGGCATCGCCAGGGTATATGAGCTCGGGCTTCCCGGCGTGGAGCAGGACTATGCCCAGGCCTTGGAGTGGTACACTCTCGGCGCCGACGACAACTACGGTCCGAGCCTGAACAATCTCGGCGTCATGTATGCTTTGGGCGAGGGCGTGGAGCCGGACCACGAGACCGCGACCGCCCTGTACAACCGGGCCGCCTTCCACGGCAACGACATGGCGTACTATAACCTGGCCTGGGATTACCTGGATGAGAGCCTCATGGAGCCGGACGAGGCGACAGCCGTCGCCATGTTCGAGCACGCCGCCTCCCTGGGCTGCACGGACGCGATGCTCACCCTGGGCGACGCCTACTTCGACGGCGATTACGGCCTGGAGGCAAACGATGCCATGGCGCTGGACTGGTATACCATCGCGCTGGAAGCCAATTCCGTCGAGGCCATGTTCGACATCGGCCTGGTCTACTATTACGGCGGCGACTATATCGAGGCGGACAAAGCCCAGGCCTTCGATTGGTTCCACCGGGCGGCGGAGAACGGCAGCGCGGACGCCATGGATTACATCGGCTATATGTACCAGCACGGCCAGAGCGTGGAGCAGGACTACGCCGCCGCGCGGGACTGGTACGTCCAGGCCCTGCGGACCGCCGGCGGGGACGAATACCGCGCGGAGGTCGTCCGCTCGGAGCTCCAGGAGCTGGTGGACGAGGGCTTCACGACCTGGGACGAGATCGACGCCCTGGTCGCCGCGCCCTGAGAAACCCGAAACAATCGAAAACCGGCCCGATGCGTTCCTTCGCACCGGGCCGGTTTCGTATTGACCAAGCTTACCACCACTTTTTCTTTTTCATGTAGATGACCATGAAGGCCACCACTGCGGCGCTGAGGAGCAGCACCGCCGGGATGCCGTACTGCCATTTCAGCATGGGCATGTTCACAAAGTTCATGCCGAACCAGCCCGTGATGAGGGTCAGGGGCATGAAGATGGAGCTGATGACCGTCAGCACCTTCATGGTGTTGTTGAGGTTCACGTCCAGCATGGACTGGTACGCCTCGCGGATCTGGAAGACGTTGTCCGCGAGCATGGTGACGTTCTGCATGAGGCGCTCGGTCTTGTCCCGGAAGATGCGGAAGTACAGCAGGGCGTCCTCGGTGAACAGGTCGTTTTCGTTGTTGATGAGCTCCTGGCCGATGTCCATAAACTGGACGTAGTAGTTCCGCAGGACGAGAAGGTCCGTCTTGTAGCCCAGAAGGGAGCGGTTGAAGTCCTCGTCCACCTCGCCCTCAAAGATCCCCTCCTCCAGCTTGTGGATCTGGAACTCCAGGTCCTCGAGGACCCGGTTGTCCCGGGCGACGAGGCTGTCGAGGAAGGCGTACACCAGGCGCTCCAGGGTGATGTTCGCGGCGGGATAGCGCTGCAGGGCGGCCTTGAAGTTCCGCTCCGTGCTCATGTCCCGGTCATACACGTCCACCACGAGGAAGAAGTTGCAGTCCTCGTCCTCCTGGGGGTGGCTCGCGTCCGTGACGGTGATGGTGCAGAAGTTGTAGTCCTCGTACACCGCGATGCCGGAGCGGAAGTAGCGCCGCTCCTCCCGGCACTGGTCCACCGTGGACTTCGAGAACCCGAACCGGCGGTAGCAGTCCTTTAGGCGGGAGAGGGTGATATACCCCGCAGTGATGCGCTCGGGGTCGATATTCTTCTCATCGATCTGTTTCATGCCGTTAGGGCCGAATTCATAATACATACCGTCGCCCTCCCAAAAACAAGAATTGCGTCGGAACGTCGAGGGATTCTTCTTCCGGGCGATGACGGTCCGCCGCCGACAGTACCGCGAGCACGGCAAGGCGGACCGGCGCAGCCCGGGAGAAAAAGACCCGGCGTTACGCTTTATGCCATTTTACGCCCTGCGGGGTATCCTCCAGAACGATGCCCGCGGCCTTGAGCTCGTCGCGGATGCGGTCGGCCTGCGGGCGGCCTGGCGGGCGGCGATCTTCTCCTCGATCTCGGCGTCCAGGCTCTTCTCCGCGCCGAAGGGGATGCCGAGCACGCCGCAGAGCTCCAGGAAAATGTCCCGGCAGGCGGCGGCGAGGGCTTTGGTAGGATCGGCCGCGGGAGACACGGCGGCGTTCACCTCGCGGGTCAGCTCAAAGATAACGGACACGCCGTCCGCGGTGTTGAAGTCGTCGTCCATGACTTCCACGAAGCGCTCCCGGTATTTCGCGAGGCCCGCCGCGAAGGCTTCCTCGGTCTCGGACATGGGCCCGTCCTTGCCGTTTTCCGCGAAGAAGTCCAGGTTGTCCTTCGCCGTTTTCAAGCGGTCCAGCGCGCTCTGCGCCTGCTCCAGGATGTCCGCGGAGTAGTTCAGCGGGGAGCGGTAGTGGCTCATGAGCATGAACAGGCGGATGCAGTCGTAGCCATAGACCGCGGCGGCCTCCCGGACGGTGAAGAAGTTCCCGAGGGACTTGGACATCTTCTTGTTGTCGACGTTTATGAAGCCGTTGTGCAGCCAGTAGTTCACGAACTTGCAGCCGTTCGCGGCCTCGGACTGGGCGATCTCGTTCTCGTGGTGGGGGAAGGCGAGGTCCATG
>CAJOIG010000219.1 GCA_905234575.1 uncultured Oscillospiraceae bacterium | reverse complement strand
TTCACAACCAAATTATACGCCGACAGCCGACTCTTTCTCAAGAGCCGGCTGCCGTTATTTTCCTGTTTCCGGGCTGCCTCTTAGTGAGACAGCCCCTTTTGCCGGTTTTTCAGCGCTTGATGCGGACGGTTACGACGAGCTCGTCCTCGCCCTCGCTGTGCTCCACCGCCGCGTCCACGCCGCCCCGGCGCAGCACGTCCACGCTGTGCCGCAGGGTGTTCAGGAACACCCGCACGTCCTTGAGGACGAACCGCGGCTGCTTCGCGGGGTCCGCCGGCGGCGCCAGCAGAAGGTCGATGTAGCGGTCCGTCTCCGCGGCGGAAAGCTGCTTCCGGGCAATGTGGCGCAAGGCCCGGCGGCGGTCGTCGTCGGAGGGCAGGCGCAGGAGCGCCCTCGCATGCCGCTCGGTGAGCCCGGCATCCCGCAGCGCGTCCAGCACGTCCGTCGGCAGGCGCAAAAGGCGCAGCTTGTTCGCCACGGCGCTCTGGCTCAGCCCCACCCGCCGGGCGCATTCCTCCTGGGAGAGCCCGGCGAGCTCCATGAGCCGCCGGAGACCCTGGGCCTGCTCCGCGAAGTCCAGGTCCTCCCGCTGGAGGTTCTCCACGAGGGCCACCGTCCCGGATTCCGCGTCGTCCAGGTCCAGCACGACACAGGGCACCTCCGTGAGCCCCGCGAGGAGCGCCGCCCGCAGCCGCCGCTCCCCCGCCACGAGCTCATAGCCGCCGGGCCGCCGCCGCACGGACAGTGGGCTCAGGACGCCGTACCGCCGGATGCTGTCCGCGAGGCCCGCGAGGCCGTCGGCGTCAAAGCGGGTGCGGGGCTGGAACGGATTCGGCGCGATGTCCTCCGCCGGGAGCAGCACGACGGCGTCCGCCGCCCGGCGGGGCCTGGATCGCAGGATCTGCATGGTATCTCACCTCGACCGCAGTATACCGCAGCCGCCCCGCGAAATATGTAGACCGGTGGGTATCCCCGCCGGTCAAATGGGCTCCTCGTCTGCGTCGTCGCGGGCGCGGAACAGAAGGGACACGCACCACAGCGCCGCCAGCGCCACGAGCGTGTACACCACGCGGGAGACCGTCGCGGTCTGCCCGCCGAACAGGCCCGCCACGAGATCGTAGCGGAAAAGCCCGATGCTGCCCCAGTTCAGGCCGCCGATGATGGCGAGCACAAGGGCGATCCGGTCGATGACCATAAAAAACAGGCTCCTTTTCGATGGGTTTCGCGAATAGTGTGCGCCGCGGGAAAGAAAATATGCGAGCGCCGACACGCTCGCATATTTTGGTAAATTTACGATCAATCCTTTGTCGGCGCGAGCTGCACCAGCACCACCGCCGCGAACACCAGGCCGCAGCCGAGAAGCTCCCAGCCGGAGAGGGATGACCCCGGCGTCAGAACATATCCCGCCAGCACGGAGAAGACGCTCTCCAGGCTCAATAGCAGCGACGCCACCGCGGGATGCACGCCCTTCTGCGCCACCACCTGCAGGGTGTAGGCCACGCCGCAGCTCATGACGCCGGAGTAGGTGATGGCGGGCCAGCAGGAGAGGATGGCGGAGAGATTCGGATGCTCGAAGATCGCCATGCACAGAACGCCGAGGACCCCGCACACGAGAAACTGCACGCAGCTCAGGCGCACGCCGTCCGCCAGCGGGGAATACCGGTCGATGCAGAGAATGTGGACGGAGAACATCAGCGCGCACAGGAGCAGCAGCAGGTCGCTCAGCCCCAGGGCCAGCCCGAGCCCTGCCAGGAGCCCGTCCATGAGGGACAGCAGGAAGAAGCCGACAAGGGCGATCCCCGCCGCGAGCCAGATCCGGCCCGCCGAGCGCCTGCCCATGAGCCGGTACAGGATCGGCACGAGGACGGTGTAGCAGGCGGTGATGAACCCGGCCTTGCCCACGTTCGTTTCGGGGTCCTGGAGGGCGATGCCGAACTGCTGGAGGTTCGAGGCGACAAACAGGACGAGTCCGCATACGCTCCCGCCGAGGAGGATGTCCCGGCGGCTGCCCTTTCGGAAATCGCCGCTGTTTTTCCGCAGGCGGTCCAGCATCGGGATCACCGGCAGCAGGACGAGGCCGCCCAGCACGCAGCGGATGCCGTTGTAAGTGAAGGGCTCCACGTAGGCCATGCCCGCCTTCTGCGGCACAAAGGAAACGCCCCATACGACGGCGGCCAGCAGCAGAAGCAGCGAGCTTTTCAGGGATGCCTTGGTCATGCTTCACCTCCAAAGACGGCTTTGGAGGGCATTGTACCACATCGGCTGTGGGATTACCACAAAAACCATGGAAAAAATCGCCGGGTTTGTTTGACATTCCCGGCGCAAGCCTATATAATATGGGCGTTAATACATTCAGAAAGGATTGATTCCAATGGCCAAGTCTAAGGTTATGTCCGTGGAAGAAGCGATCAGCAAGTATTGCTTCGACGGCATGACGGTCCTTCTGCCCGGTTTCGTCGTCCGAAGTCCTCATCGAGGGCCTCATCGCCGCGGGCATCAAGGATCTGAGCGTTATCTCCAACAACACCTCCGTTCCCCATCGCGGCATCGGCAAGCTCGTGGACGCCAACGTCATCAAGGCGATCACCTGCTCCCACATCGGCAACAACCAGGTCACCGTCCAGAAGGTCGTCGACGGTGAGATCAACCTCACCTTCGTGCCCCAGGGCTCTCTTTGCGAGAAGGTCCGCGCCGGCGGCGCCGGCATCGGCGGCGTCCTGACCCCGACCGGTCTGTACACCCCCATGATGGACGGCAAGCAGGTCGTCGAGTGGGACGAGGAAGCCGGTAAGTTCAAGTTCCTCGAGGGCGAGATCATTCCCGACGCCTCCAAGAAGCGCTTCATCCTGGAGCTCCCGCTCCACGGCGACGTGTGCTTCGTCCACGCCTGGAAGGCCGACAAGCTCGGCAACGTCGTGTATCGCCGCACCAGCCGCAACTTCAACGAGGCTTTCTGCACCGCCGCCGACCACGTCATCGTCGAGGCCGAGCAGATCGTTGAGGTCGGCGAGCTCGATCCGGACGAGATCATGACCCCGCACTTTGTGGTCGATGCCGTTGTGCAGGGCCGCGCCCTGACCGAAGCGTAAGGAGGGTATTGAAGATGAATGCTATGGAACTCAAGGGTAAGGACCTGATCGCTTACCGTACCGCGCGCCTCTTCCAGGACGGCGACGTCGTGAACCTGGGCATCGGCATGCCCACCAAATGCCTTGACTACCTCCCCGAGGGCGTGGACGTCTGGGTCGACTCCGAGAACGGTGTCGTCGGCCTGACCGGCGCTCCCAAGGAAGGCGAGACCTGCGACCCCAACGTCGTTGACGCGGGCGGCAAGGCCTCCATGCTCCGCACGGGCGGCGCCTGCTT
>CAJOIG010000218.1 GCA_905234575.1 uncultured Oscillospiraceae bacterium | reverse complement strand
CCTGCATGCTGCTCATCATCCTGAGCATCATCATGGTCATCGTCCGGCTGTCCGCGGCCCGGGCCCAGAAAGCGATCGGAGGTGACATCGAATGACCTCGAAAGGATTTCGCCGGGCGATGATGATCTGCCTGTGGATCGTGCTGGCCTTCATGTACATACCTATCCTCGTCATCATCGGCATGTCCTTCAACGGCGCGCGGTACGGCATGTTCCCCTACGAGCCCACCTTCCGCTGGTATGTGGAGCTCTTCACTGTGAGCGACCTGCTCCCGGCCGCCTGGTTCAGCATCAAGTTCGCCTTCTGCGTCACTGCGGCGGCGGTGGTGCTGGGCACCATGACCGCCTTCGGCCTCCAGGCCTACGCCCCCAAATGGGCCCGGCGCTTCAATTTCGTGCTCCAGCTCCCCATCATCATCCCCTGGCTCGTGACGTCCATTTCGCTCCTGCTGCTGTTCTCCTATCTGGGCTCCGGACGGGGCATGGTGCCCATGTTCCTCGGCAACCTGATCGTGGTGTTCCCGTATGTGGTGCTGCTGGTGAACGGACGGTTCGAGGCCATGGACCGGACGCCGGAATCGGCGGCCCGGCTGCTGGGCGCGTCCCCCGGCCGGGTGTTCTGGGACATCACTCTCCCGGCCATCACCCCCGGCATCCTGGCGGGCGGCATCATGGCCATGATCATGTGCTTCAATAACTTCGTCGTGCAGTATTATCTGGTGCCCATCGGCACCAATACCCTGCCCACGCTGGTGTTCACCCGGATCCGGGCGGAATACAAGGCGGACCTGAACGCATTGTCGGCTATCATCGTGCTGGCGTCGGTGTTCATCGTCATCGGCCTGTCCAAGCTGGGCTTCTCCGCCGGCAGCCTCATGGGCATGGGCGGCGGCGCCGGTTCGAAAAAAGGAGGTTAATCCATGGCGGAACTTGCTGTCAAAGATTTACGAAAGAGCTTCGGCGACCATGAGGTGCTCAAGGGCATCAGCTTCCAGGTCGAAAGCGGGAAATTCCTGTCCCTGCTCGGTCCCTCCGGGTGCGGCAAGAGCACGATCCTGCGGATCATCTGCGGCCTGGAGACGGCGGATTCCGGCGAGGTGCTGGTGGACGGGAAGGACGTGACCAAGGTCCGCCCGGAAAAGCGGGAGATCGGCCTGGTGTTCCAGAACTATGCCCTGTTCCCCTCCATGAACGTGGAAAAGAACGTGGGCTACGGCCTGAAAATGCACAAGGTCCCCCAGAACGAGATCACGGAGCGGGTGGCGGAGGCCCTGGAGCAGGTGAAGCTCGGGGGCTACCAGAACCGCAAGGTGACCCAGCTCTCCGGCGGCGAGCAGCAGCGCGTGGCCCTGGCCCGGGCTCTCGTGACGAAGCCGAACATCCTCCTTCTCGACGAGCCGCTCTCGGCTCTGGACCGGAAGGTCCGCGGCGAGATGCAGTATGAGATCCGAAACCTCCAGCGGCAGATCGGCACGACCACCGTGTTCGTCACCCACGACCAGGAGGAGGCCCTCACCATGTCGGACAAGATCATCCTCCTCAACCGCGGCAATATCGAGCAGGAGGGCGATCCCTGGAGCATCTACAGCCGTCCCGTGTCCGTGTTCGCCTCGGACTTCATGGGCAAGGCGAACCTCCTCTCCGGCAAGCTCGCCCGGGAGGGGGACAAGTGGTTCATCGCCGACGATAAGATCCGCGTCCCGGTGAACTACGTCGGCGGCGAGGAGGGCGCCGCGGTCCGCGCGGCCGCGCGCGGCGAGTACTTCGAGCTCTGCGACGCTTCCGACGAGGGCGCGAATGCCTTCCATCTCGTCAGCAAGGTCTTCACCGGACTGAGTTGGAAGCTCATCGGCCGGCTCGGGGACCAGCCTATGGACCTCTCCATGCTGGGCATCAGCGCCGACCTTCTGGAGTCCGGCGCGGACATCTACGTCCGTATCAAGCCCGAAAACATCGTCTACTATCTCGAGTGAGGCGGTTGGCATGAACAGGGGACTTCGCCGCCTGATCGTGGATACGGATACCGGCGCGGACGACGTCTGGGCCATCGTGGAGGCGCTGCGGGCCGTGGACGTCGTGAAGGTCGAGGCCATCACGGTGGTCTGCGGCAATCTCCCGCTGGACCTCTGCGTCAAAAACGCCATGCTCGCCTCCGACGCCGCGGGCACCTACACGCCCCCGGTCTATCGGGGCATGGAGCGTCCGCTCCTGACGAAGGAGGCGAGCTACGCCCTGGACGTGCACGGACCGGACGGCCTCGGCGGCATGGACCTGCTCTGGCCGTCCCGTCCCGTGGAGACGACCCGCGCCTGCGACGCCATCATCGACCTTGTGATGAAAAACCCCGGCGAGATCGAGATCGCCACCATCGGTCCGCTGACGAACATCGCCATGGCGCTGCTCCTGGAGCCCCGGATGGCGGAAAACGTCAAAAAGCTCTGGATCCTCGGCGGCTCCGCCTCGGGGAAGGGGAACTTCACCGAGTACGTGGAGTATAACGTCGGCGTGGACCCGGAGGCCGCCGCCATCGTGGCGGACTCCGGCATCGACACGGTCTGGGTGACCTGGGACACCGCCCGGGGCGACACCGAGAT
>CAJOIG010000217.1 GCA_905234575.1 uncultured Oscillospiraceae bacterium | reverse complement strand
CCGGGAACGAACGCCTCGTCCCCTATGGCGAGGAAATGACCTACCGCCGCAGCTTTGCGGTTCCGCAGAGCTGGGCGGGACGCCGGATCCTTCTGCATTGCGGTGCCGTGAACCGACTTGCGGTCGTCCGTGTGAACGGCGCGTCCGTCGCCCTCCACGATAATGGCTATCTCCCCTTCTCCGCCGACATCACGGAAAAGCTCCGCCCCGGAGAGAACGAACTGACCGTCATCGCCGTGAACGACGTCTCCCACCGGCATCCCTGGGGCAAGCAGAAGATCGGGCGCGGCGGCATGTGGTATACGCCCGTCTCCGGCATCTGGCAGACGATATGGATGGAGCCGGTCCCGGAAGATCATATACGATCCATACGCATCCAAACGGACGAGCGCTCCGCGACCGTCGAAACGGATGGCGTCTCCGAGGGGACGGTTTTCTGTGAGGGCCTGACGGATCGAACTGCCGGACCCGATCCTCTGGTGCCCGGAGCATCCGCATCTGTACCGGTTCACGGTCACGTCCGGCGAGGACCGGGTATCGTCCTACTTTGCCCTGCGTACGCTGTCGATCCGGGAGATCGGCGGGGTGCCGCGGCTCTGTCTGAACGGAAAGCCATACTTTTTCCACGGGGTCCTGGACCAGGGCTATTGGAGCGACGGCCTTTACACATCCGCCGTTCCGGAGGCCTACGAGCGGGACATCGCCGCTATGAAGGACCTCGGCTTCAACACCCTGCGGAAGCACATCAAGATCGAGCCGGAGCGCTTCTATTATGATTGCGACCGCATGGGCATGGTCGTGTTCCAGGACATGGTGAACTGCGGTGAGTATCACTATCTGCGCGACACGGTGCTTCCCACGCTCGGCTTTCTCCAAAGGAACGACAAAGAGCTCAATAGCGACCCGGAGGCGCGGCAGAGCTTCCTGCGCGCCATGGAGGAGACCGTCGCCCATCTGCAAAACCACCCGTGCATCTGCCTGTGGACGATCTTCAACGAGGGCTGGGGCCAGTTCGAAGCGGACAGCGTCTGCGCCCGGCTGCGGGAGCTGGACGGCTCGCGATTCATCGACAGCACCTCCGGCTGGTTCCAGCAAAACAACAGCGATGTGGACAGCCTGCATATTTATTTTCAGAAGCTGCATCTCGGGACGCAGCCCCGGCCGCAGCTTCTGTCCGAGTTCGGCGGCTGGTCCTATAAGCTGCCGGAACACAGCTTCAACCTCCAAAAGACTTACGGCTATCGCAAGTACGCTGACCGGGAGCGGTTTCTCCGGGACCTGCGGGCGCTGTATCTTAACGAGGTCCTCCCTCTTGTGTCTCATGGCCTGTGCGGCGCGATCTACACGCAGCTTTCCGACGTGGAGGACGAGACGAACGGCTTTCTCACCTTCGACCGCCGGGTACAGAAGGTCTTCCACGGCGAGCTGTCTGACATCGCCGAAAAACTGCAAAATGCTATCAAGGAGTAATTCTACGTATACAAAAACGACGCAGCCGCGGAGGCTGCGCCGTTTCTGTTTCTGCAGGTCACTGCATCGTCGGGTAATCCGACTTGCCGGTGATCTTCTTTTTTAGGATCTTGAGGCCGCGCTTGAGAGCGTACGGGCCGACGACCTTCATCATCTCCTCCGCCGTGTGCATGTCGCTGGCGGCGGGCAGATCGCGCGTGAGGTGGATGGCGTCGAACTGGCAGCGGGTCGTGCAGAGGCCGCAGCCGATGCACTGGTTGAGGTCCACCGTCGTCGCGCCGCATTTGAGGCAGCGGTTCGTCTCGATCTTGACCTGCGCCTCGGTGAGCGGCAGGCGCAGATCATCGAACGTCTTTGTCGATTCGCCGTCCTTCACGCCCGGCTTCTGGCGCTTGGCGTTGTCATAGGACTCCACGCGGATGTCGTCCCGATCGAGCTCGATGAACTGCCGCAGGTCGCGTCCGATGGTCAGCGACTGACCGGGATGGACGTAGCGGTTGATGGACACCATGCCCGCGCGACCGGCGGCGATGGCGTCGATGACGAACTTCTGGCCGGTGTACACGTCGCCGCCGACGAAGATGTCGGGCTCCGCGGTCTGCAGCGTCACGGGATCGGCCTTCACGGTGCCGTTCGGGTTCAGCTCCACCTTCGTTCCGGCGAGCATGTCGCCCCAGTCCGCCCGCTGACCGATGCAGTAAAGCACCGTGCCGCAGTAGGTGGTCTCGGTAACGGCGTCGTCGAAGGTCGGAGCGAAACGTCCTTCGGCGTTCTTGACCGACAGGCACTTGCGGAAGGTGATGCCGGTGCACTTGCCGTCCTGGGTGAGGATCTCGGTCTGGCCCCAGCCGGCGTGGATCGTGATACCCTCGGCCTCGCATTCGGAGCGGTCCTCCTCGCCCATGGGCATCTCATCGTAGCTTTCCAGGCAATAGAGGTCCACGCTGTCAGCGCCGCAGCGCACGGCCGTGCGGGCAACATCCGCGCCGATGTTGCCGCCGCCGATGACGACGACGCGGCCGGGCAGCTTCATTCCATCGCCGTTCACGCGGCGCATGAAATCGATGCCGGGCATCACGCCCTCGGCGTCGTCGCCGGGAACGCCGAGTTTTCCGCCGCTCTGCAGGCCGATGCCGAGGAAGAACGCCTTATAGCCCTGGTCTCGAAGCTGCTGGATAGTGACGTCCTTTCCGACCTCCACGCAGCAGCGGAACTCGACGCCCATGCGGCGGAGGATCTCGATCTCGCCCTCCAGGATGTCCTTCTCGAGGCGGAAGCTGGGCAGGCCGTTCATCATCATGCCGCCGGGGCGAGCCGCCTTCTCGAACACGGTGACGGGATAGCCGTCCATGCGCAGATAGTACGCCGCCGAGAGGCCCGCGGGACCTGCGCCGACGACCGCGATGGGGAATCCGTCCCACTGCTTGCCGTCCATGTTGTCGCAGATGGGGACAAAGGCGTCGAGGTTTTTGAGCTCCCACTGGGTGAGGAACTTCTTGATCTCGTCGATGGAGACCGGCTGATCGATGGTGCCGCGGGTGCAGCGGTCCTCGCAGCGCTTGTTGCACACCGCGCCGCAGACCGCGGGGAACGGGTTGTCCTGGCGGATG
>CAJOIG010000216.1 GCA_905234575.1 uncultured Oscillospiraceae bacterium | reverse complement strand
CCGAAAAGCTCCTTGAGCCGCAGGCTCGCGGCGTAGAGCTCGTTTTTGCTGTAGGAGTTGTTCTCGTCGGCGAGGACGAGCTTGATGGCGTCCTTGGCGCGGCAGTCCGCCTGGATCATCTTGTCCACCAGCATCGCCTCGGGGGTGACGGTGTGCTCGCGCTTGCGGAAGAGATAGTCCTCCGCGAGCTCCAGTACGATGCAGAACTCCCCCTTGTCGTAGTTCCCCTTGGCGAGGAGCTGATCGCGCACCTCGGCGGGTGTGCCGCGGAAGGTCATCTCGTGGAGCTTCGTCAGGTCGTTGCAGACGCAGAGCTGCGCCCGGACCTCCTCCGCCGCGAGGAATTCGATGGCGTCCAGGATGCGCTTCGGGGATTCGTAGAACACATAGGTCCGGGTGAAGCCCTCCCGCATCTTCTCGACGACCCGGCGGCGGTCGGCGGCCTCCCGGGGGAAGAACCCGTAAAACAGGAAGGTGCTCAGGTCGAAGCCGGAGACGGAGAGCGCCGTCACCGCGGCGCAGGCGCCGGGGATGCCCACCACGTCGAAGCCTTCGGCCACCGCGGCGCGGATGAGCTCGTTGCCGGGGTCGGAGATGCAGGGCGTGCCCGCGTCGGTGATGACGGCGATGCTTTTGCCCTCCCGCAGCTCCGCGAGGAAGTATTTCGCCTTGCCGTGCTCGTTGAACTTGTGGTTCGAGACGAGCTTGTTGCGGATGCCGAGCTTATTCAGCAGCACCATGCTCCGGCGGGTGTCCTCCGCGGCGATGATGTCCGCGTCCGTGAGGATCTGCCGTCCGCGCTCGGACATGTCCCGCGAGTTTCCGATGGGCGTCGCCACGATATAGAGGACGCCGGCTTTTTGTTCTTCCATGGCTTGTTTGCTCCTGCTGTACGGTTTTTGACCCACCTCTTCGGTTATGCTGTCCCCAGACAACAAAACCGAAAGGACGGGATACAAGATGTCGAAAAAGAAAAACTGGCTGCGTCAGGTGGGGTTCTGGGGCGTTCTGGTCCTCGCGGTCACGGCGGAGAGCTGGATGGATCTTCTCTGCCGGGCGATGTTCTAGGCCTCGTACTGCCGGGCGACGGCGGCGATGTGCGCCCGCATGCCCTCCACGGCGTCCGCGGGGGAGAGAAGGCGCACCCGGTCCCCGAAGCCGCACAGCCAACCGAAAAACTGGGCGTTCACCGCGGCCTGCACGGTGACGGAGAAGTGGTCCTCGTCCTCCGGGACGAGGGCCGTTTCCGTGCCAAAGCGGTCAATAACCGGTCCCGCGAGCCCGTTTTCAAAGAGGAGCCGCACCCGGCGGACTTCCCCGGAAAACATGCCGAAATGGGTGTCGGTGTAGGCGGTCATGTCGAGCGCGGCGAAGGCTTCGGCGCCCTCCCGGGGCGTTTTGGCGGCGCGGATGCCGTGGAGCTTGTCCACGCGGAAGTGCTTGAAAAACCCCGCCTCGTGGTCGAAGGCCAGCAGGTAGTAGTTCTCGTCGTCCCACAGGAGCGCCCAGGGGCTCACGGCGTAGCGCTTGCCGTCCCGGCGGAACACCCGCTCCCGCCGGACGTTCCACTCGTAGTACTGGAAGGTGACGGACCGGTCCTCCTCCATGGCGGCGTGGAGCGCGTCCACGGTGTAGTAGATGGACTCGTTCATGGTCTTGATGCGTCCGCGCACCCAGACCTGCCGATGGAGTTCCCTGGCGCCGGCCTCGCTGGTCAGGCGCTCCAGCTTGCGGATGAGCTCGAGGGATTTCCGCTCGGTGATGAACTTCGAGGACTGCACGCTGTCCACGAGGAGCTTGAGCTCCGGGAGCTGGAAGTCGCGCTCGCCCAGGAAATACCCCGTGCCGGAGCCGCATCGCACGCGCTGCACGTCCAGCCCGAACTGCTCAAGGGCGGCCAGGTCGTCGTAGAGCGCCTTGCGCTCGGCGGAGATGCCCTGCAGGGCGAGGTAGTCCGCCATCTGCGCGAGGGTGACGGGGTGCTCCTCGTCCGTCCGGCGGAGATAATCGCTCAGATACAGCAGCTTCAGCTTCTGATTCGCGCCTCTGGCCATGCGTTATACCTCCGAAATGAGCTTGTCAAAGAAGTCTCTTTGCCAAGCTCTTGGATCCAATTCGAGGCGGGCTTTTTGCCCCCTCGAGCTCCCCCGCTGCTCTGTTGGGCAGCCGGAAGCCTCGTTTTTTGTCAGATGGCCGAAATGTCCATCTCCTGTGTGAGCCCGTCGATGGAGCGGCCGAGAAAGCCCCGTGCCACTGCGAGGAAATCGTCTTTCCGCCCGGAGCAGAAGTATTGCTCCGTGGGCTCGTGGGACGGGTCCGCCAGGGCGTCCCGGTCCCGCAGCGCCGCGAGGACGCTGCCGACGCAGGCCGCGCCGGAATCCACCGTCGCAGCGGGATAGCCCAGCACGTCCAGGATGGCCTCCTCGATGAGGGGGTAGTGAGTGCAGCCGAGGACGACGGTGTCCACCCTTGCCGCCCGCAGGGGAGCGAGATCCTCCTCCAGCGCGGCGCGCAGGGCCGGGTCGTCGAGGGGCACGAGCTTCGGGCAGCTCCGGGAGGTGACGGCGGCGTCCGGCCGGAGGCCGAGGATGGTCCGCTCGTACAGGCCGCTGCGGATCGTGGCCTCCGTGGCGAGCACGCCGATGCGCCCGCTTTGGGACGTCCGGACCGCCGCCTCCGCCGTGGGGACCACGGTGCCGACGATGGGGATGTCCGCGTTGTCCGCGGCGAGCTCCGCCATGGCGTTCGCGGTGCTGGTGTTGCAGGAGACGATGATGGCCTTCACGTTCCGGGAGCGCAGAAAGCGCGCGTTCCGCCGGGAGAGGCGCTTGATCTCTTCCGGGGCGAGGCCGCCGTAGGGCGCGCGGAGACAGTCCCCGAAATAGACGAGACTCTCCCCCGGGGCCTCCGCCCGCAGACGGCGCACGGAGGTCAGGCCTCCCGCGCCGGAATCGAATACGCCGATGGGTCGATCGTCCATGGCTCTCCTTCCGCGCCCTTGACGGACGGGCCGTCGGCGCTTACAATAAAAAACAGAAATCAAAAAGCTGTCCCACAGGGGGAACGTATCGTATGAAAAAAACACTGGGCATCGTCGGCGGCATGGGGCCGGCCGCGACCTGCGATCTCATGGAAAAGATCATCGCCCTCACGGAG
>CAJOIG010000215.1 GCA_905234575.1 uncultured Oscillospiraceae bacterium | reverse complement strand
GGTGATCCGCGCCGCCTTCAAGGACGGTCACTATATGTCCCGCGCCGCCCGCGCGTTCTATGACCGGATGCTGGAGTTCTATTCCGGCATCGACTCTCTTTGACAAGTCAATTATATGGTTGCCGTTATCATTCGTCAACTTCATATTTTGTCGTGCTAGCATGATTTTTGGGAATAGATAAACCAACCCGCCAAACAGAAAAAAACCGTTGGAGCGATCATCCGGTCCAAATCGCCCGACGAGGTTTTTATTATTCGATGAATGGTTCCTTATGCGCTTGCTTCCCCGGACGGAGCCGCCTGCGCGGCGATCGCCGACACAAGATACCCGCTGTCGATTTCGTTGATCACACCGTTTACGAAAGAGGTGTCATCCACATCGATCGAGGCCACATAGCTGTCTGCCGTGACGTTCCATACGGATCCGTTTTTTAGCGTGACGCTCACGGGATCGTTCACTGCCGCCAGAACGTTCATACGATCCTCGTCCACCGTGATCGGCGCTCCGTTTCCGTCGAAGACGGTATAGCCGCCTTTTTCGCTCACCGAAGCGCCCCCGAGAGCGGAAGAGATAAAGATCTCGTTGTCCCCGCCGGTATTGAACAGGAACCGATAACGGTAGCCCTCTGCGTTTCCGGTCTCATCAAAGACGCCGTAGGTGACGTCCTCCGGCTGCAGGATTAGCTCGACATCGGAATATGAGCCCGCCTCGGGGCGAACTACGCTTCCCTGCGTGACCATGACAAGGCTGCAGCCCTCCGCCGGAACGACCTGAGCTCCCTCCTCGATCGTCAAACGCGCCAGGGACATATCCTCCGTTACGGTCAGCGTCTGCCCCGCTTGGACGATTCGCGTCTCCTCCGACGGCTCCCCGCTGGCTGCGGACGCCATGCCCGCCGTGAGGATCATCGCCGCAGAAGGATCGCAAGGATACCGCGTACTGTTCTTTTCATTTCGATCATCCTTTCTTTTACATATTATTACATATTATTCCATGACAAACGTCACATTTCCATAGGTCCCGGGGATGACCGTATCGCTGCTTTGATAACACACCGTCACCGGGCTTTCCGCGTCGATCACGGCGCCGCTCTCCAGCTCGATCGTCCCGACAGTGCAGTCCTCCGTGACCGTCCAGGAGGAGGTCCCGTCGAGCCGCAGGGTCATTCCCTCGCCATGGCCACGCACAGCGCCGGTCCACTCGGAGTCGACGAGCTGTACCTCCAGCGACGAGGGTTTGTCAGTGTCCAGCTCCATGGAAGCCATGCCGGGATCGGAGATCGTCAGCTCGCTGGCCACCCAGATATCGCCGACGAGCTCGCAGGTCTCGCTGCTGTCATCGAGCACGTTCCAATGCACATCGCTGTTCTCGTGCCGGAAGATCACCAAACCGTCGCAGGCATTCTCCGCCGTGACGAGCCAGTTGCTGGCGCCCGCCTCCGCGTACAGGGCATAGTTTTCGTTGTACAGGAAGGATCTCTCCACCTCGACAGGTGTGGAAGCCCCATCGATATAGATAATCGCGAACTTATTGCCTGTGACCGGCGTGCGATCCTTGTCCTCGAACCAGTAGCCGAGCCCGGCGGTGTTCACCTGCATCTGCGCTTTCAGGATGAACATATTCATGTCCTTGTGCGCCATGCCGCCCAGCGCATACTGCTGCCAGTAATCCATGTCGCCGATGGACCAGAATTCCTCCGGAGTAGAGACCTCGTAGACACGTCCCATCTCCTCGTCATCATAGACCGCGGTCACACGGCTGTTGACCACATGGATGCCGGTTTCGACGGCGTTCCGGTTTCCTCCGGAACGAGCCTTAAGGCCCGCCACGCCGCGGATATCGCAGTTGTAAGCGAACACATAGCCGCCGGAGGCCGATACGAGGCCCGCGTCCAGATAGGAATTGAGGCTGGAATTGTACACATATACCCAGCTCTCGTCGCTGCCGATGGAATAGACGCCGCCGGAACCGTTGCCGAAAGCCTTCGTCACCACCCGGTTCGCCGCGATGATGCCTCCGCCGGTATCGGTAGCAAGGGTCGTGCCCGCCTCATCCCCCGTGACGATCACGGTGAGGGTCTGATCGGGATTCTCCGCATCGGCGCGATAGCCCCGCATCTCGTTGTCGTTCGTAAAGACTGCCTGCTCCGGGTCCTCCCTCGCCATGATGGCAAGAGAGCTGTCCGGGATCGGCTGCGCTACGTCCGCCAGGAGCACGTCGTCACGCTGCATCGTCCCGTCCGCCAGCAGGATGCCGTCGTCCGGCCGGACGTTCAGGAAGATCTCGCCGCCGGTCGAGACATAAGGCCCGTGCCCTCCGGAGGAACAGGAGAAGATCAGCCCGCCGTACAGCCATGCGCGCCCGTTCGCAGCGGCATAGATGGAGTTTGCCGCCCCGTCGATGGTGGGTCGGATAAGGACAAGGTCGGTATCCCCGTCGTTCAGACGCCCCACGGCGGCTGTGGACACATCGCCGCCCTCCACCTGGATACCGGAGGCCAGGCCGAAGAAATTCCCCGCCTCCTGGGGCCCCTGTCCGGCGGTATAGCTCTTTGCGTGGAAATCCCGGAGCGTCACGCTTCCGCCCTCCTGCACGAACAGGCTGTCATCTCCGAGCTTGCGCCGAGAGAATCCTCATAGCTTCCGACAACGGCCTCCAGACCGTCCGCCGGCTCCGTCTCCCGGTACAGGTACGCGCAGTTCCAATAGGTATCGCCTCCGCCGAACGGGCCGCCCTTGACGAATTCATGGTAGTTATACAGCCGTATGAGGGAATAATCCTCTCCGTAAACAAGTCCGTCCTCTGAGAAGGCGTGGTTTATGACCTCCGCCTTGCTGAAAAACAGCGGCTCCCCCGCCGAGGTATACGACGCGATCTGCTCGTAGAACCTGCCGTCTGCGGCGTAATAGCTGCCGGTGGAGACGCCCATGGTGTTCTCGTACCGCGAGGTCTCCGCGCCGGAGACGCCCACATAGTCGTTCACTTCTGCGGGCAAGGCCGCGCCCTGCGCCACGGCGCCCGGCAGGATATCCGGGGCTGTGTAAGCCGCATCCTCCTCGCTCGCCTCTCCGGAGCCGGACGCCCGGAAGGTGACGCTAACGGAGGCGGAGGTATCGGTAAACAGATAGTCGAACGCATACGAAGCCGCGCCCGAGGCC
>CAJOIG010000214.1 GCA_905234575.1 uncultured Oscillospiraceae bacterium | reverse complement strand
GTGAACGGCATCCTCGGCGGCTTCTACCGCGGGGAGATCGAGGCGAAGGGGGAAAACCCCGCCGTCGCGGAGACCGATGCCTGAGACCGTCTATTCCGTCACGCAGCTCAACCGGCTCGTGCGGTCCCGGGTCGAGACGGACCCGATGCTCCTGCGCCTCGCCGTGCAGGGCGAGGTCACGGGCTACAAGCGCTATCCCTCGGGCTATCATTATTTCTCCCTGAAGGACGAGAAGTGCGTCGTGAACTGCGTCATCACCCGCATGAACGCCTCGCGGCTGCGCTTTCTGCCGGAAAACGGCAAGACCGTCCTGCTTATCGGCAGCGTCACGCTCTATGAGCCCCAGGGGAAGTATCAGTTCACCGCCACGGACGTGCTGCCCGTGGGGGAGGGCGCGCTGGAGGCCGAGTATGAGCGCCTGCGGGCAAAGCTCGAGGCGGAGGGACTGTTCGATCCCGCCCACAAAAAGCCGCTCCCGCCCTATCCCGAGCGGGTCGCGGTGGTGACGAGCGCGTCCGGCGCCGTCATTCACGACATCCTCCGCACCCTGAAAAAGACCTGGCCCGCGGCGAAGGTGCTCCTGCTGCCCGTGGCGGTCCAGGGCGCGGCGGCCCCCGGGGAGATCGTCCGGGCCATCCGGCTCGCCAATCTCTGGCGCGTCGCGGACGTCATGATCGTCGGCCGCGGCGGCGGCTCCCGGGAGGAGCTCTGGGCCTTCAACGACGAGGGCGTCGCCCGGGCGATCTACGCCTCGGAGATCCCGGTCGTTTCGGCGGTCGGCCATGAGCCGGACGTCACCATCGCGGACTACGTCGCGGACCGCTCGGCCCATACGCCCACCGCGGCGGCGGAGCTCGTCGGTGCCCGCGGCGCGGAGCTGCGGCACCGTCTTTCCCTCGGCCGGCAGCGGCTCGAGCGGGGGATGCAGGACCGGCTGGACGAGCTTTCCTATCGGCTGGACACCCTCGCCGGAAGTCCCGCGATGACCGATCCGGACCTGCCCGTCGGGAGGCGGCGGCAGGCGCTGGAAACGCTGGCGTCCTCGCTGTCGGCGGCGATGCGGAACACGCTTTCCGAACGGCGGCACGGCTTTGCGCGGCTTGCCTCGACGCTGGACGCGCTCAGCCCCCTTGCGGTCCTCGGGCGGGGCTATGCCCTCGCGCAGAAGGACGGCATTCCCCTGCGCGGCGCGGCGCAGGTCCGCGTCGGCGACCGCATCGACATCACCCTGGCCGGGGCGGACCTCGGCTGCCTCGTGGAGGAGGTTCACGAACATGGCAAAGAAAACGTTTGAACAGTCGCTCTCCCGGCTGGAGGAGATCGTCCGCGCGCTGGAGCAGGGAGAGACGTCCCTGGCGGAGAGCCTGAAGCTTTTTGAGGAGGGGACTGGGCTCATCCGCGCCTGTGAGAGCCAGCTCACCGAGGCGGAGCAGAAGGTCGTGCAGCTTCGCGCGGCGGCCGACGGCACGCCGGAGGAACTCCCCTTTGAGGACGTGTGATGGACGAGCGATACGAGCGATATAAGAGCGTCATCGAGCTCGCACTGGCGGAGCGCGCGATTCCGGCGGGCGACGGCGCGGACGGCCTGCGCCAGGCGATCGGGTACAGCCTTCTCGGCGGGGGCAAGCGCATCCGTCCGGCGCTGTGCCTGGAGTTCTGCCGGATCTGCGGCGGCGACGTCGCAAAGGCCGTGCCCGTGGCCTGCGGCGTGGAGATGCTCCACACCTACAGTCTCATCCACGACGATCTGCCCTGCATGGACGACGACGACGAGCGCCGCGGCCGGCCCACGAGCCACAAGGTGTTCGGGGAGACCACCGCGGTCCTCGCGGGCGACTGCCTGCAGGCGGAGGCGTTCCGCTCGGTGTGCGAGGCGGAGCTCGGGGAGGCCGAGCGCTTCCGCTGCTGCCGGATCCTCGCCAGGGCGGCGGGGCTTGATGGGATTTGCGGCGGGCAGTTCATGGATCTTGAGCATCCGGCGAACGCCGGAGCGCGACGGACCTGCGAAAGACCGCGAGCCTCATGGGGGCCGCCTGCGCCATGGGCGCGGCCGCCGCCTCCGCGGACGAGGAGACGATCGCCGCGGCGGACGCCTTCGGCATGGCCCTCGGCATGGCGTTCCAGTGCAGGGACGACGCCCTTGACGGCGATGGCTTCTGCGCGCTCCTGGGTCAGGAAAAATGCGCCGAGCTCACCGCGATGTACACGGACGCCGCCCTTGAGCTTCTGGACCGCTTCCCCGACACGGACACGCTCCGGCGGTGGACGGAGGCGCTGTCGGGCCGCAGCGTCTGACCACTTATTCAGGAGACTATGAATAATATGCAAAATGCACCTTGCAAAACAGGGTGCATTTTGCTATGATATAGGGACGATTACGAGATTAGGAGCACAAACGTGATCTTAGAAACGATACAAACCCCGGCGGATCTGCGTTCTCTCAGCGCGGCGGAGCTGCAGCTGCTCTGCGGCGAGATCCGGGCGTTCCTCGTGGAGAACGTCGCCCGCAGCGGAGGGCATCTCGCGTCGAACCTCGGCGCGGTGGAGCTCACGGTCGCCATCCACCGGGTATACGATACATCCAGGGACCGCCTTCTGTTCGACGTGGGGCATCAGTGCTACACGCACAAGCTCCTCACCGGGCGGCGGGACGGCTTCCGGGATTTCCGGGAGCTCGGCGGCATGGCGGGCTTCCCGAAGCCGGCGGAGAGCGCGCACGACGCCTTCGTCGCGGGCCACGCCTCCGATTCCATTTCCGTGGCTCTGGGCATGGCCCGCGCCCGCACGGCTCTCGGCGGCGATTATGACGTACTTGCTGTCATCGGGGACGGCGCGCTGAACGGCGGCATGGCCCTCGAGGGCCTTTCCGACGCCGGGCGCAGCGGCGAGCCGCTCGTCATCGTCCTGAACGACAACGGCATGTCCATCGACCGCGGCGTCGGCGGCATCGCCAAGATGCTCGATAACATGCGCACGAAGCCGGAGTACATCAATTTCAAGCGCTGGTATCGCAGCGTTTTTTCCGAGCGCATTCCCTTCCTGTACCGGGCGACGCACCGCCTCAAGCATTGGATCAAGGAGCGCGTCCTTCAAGAGAATATTTTTGACGACCTGGGCTTCGAGTACCTTGGTCCCATTGACGGGCACGACATCGCCAAGGTCGAGAAGGCCCTGCGCTGGGCCCGGGAGCAGGGGCGGCCCTGCCTCGTGCACGTCATCACCCAGAAGGGGCGGGGCTATGTCCCCGCCGAGCAGCACCCGGAGCGCTTCCACGGCGTCGGCGCCTTCGATCCCGCGGACGGCACGCCCCTCAAAACCGGAGCGGACTTTTCCGCCGTGTTCGGGCAGACGCTGACGGAGCTCGGCGCGGAGGACCGCCGCGTGACCGCCATCACGGCGGGCATGGCGGAGGGCACGGGCCTTCTCCGCTTTCAGAAGGAATTTCCCGACCGCTTTTTCGACGTGGGCATCGCGGAGGAGCACGCCGCCGCCATGGCGGGCGGTATGGCGGCGCAGGGGCTGATCCCCGTGTTCGCGGTGTACTCCACGTTTTTGCAGCGCAGCTATGACATGCTCCTGCACGACATTTCCCTCCTTGGCCTGCACGCGGTGTTCGCCGTGGACCGGGCCGGGATCGTCGGCAAGGACGGACAGACCCACCAGGGCACCTTCGACGCGGCCTTCCTCGCGACCGTGCCCGGCATGACGGTGTACGCGCCGTCGAGCTTCGCGGAGCTCGGGTCCATGCTGCGCCGGGCGGTGCTCGAGACGACCGGCCCCGCGGCGGTGCGCTATCCCCGGGGCGGGGAGGGGGCCTATACCGCGGACAACGCCGAGGCCCCCGCCGTGACGCTGCGGGAGGGGTCCGACCTTACGCTCGTCTCCTATGGCTGGGAGATCAACCCTGTGCTGGAGGCGGCGGAGCTTCTGGCGGCCGAGGGCGTTTCCGCGGCGGTCGTGAAGCTCAATCGCATTGCCCCGCTGAACATCTCCGAAGTCATCGCTTCCGTGCGGAAAACCGGGCGTATCCTCGTCGCGGAGGACGTCTGCCGCGCCGGAAGCGTGGGGGAGCGGCTCCTTGCCGCGCTGACGGAGCAGGGAGAGACGCCCAAGGCGGCGCGGCTTCGGAACGCGGGAGACGGCGTCCTGCCGAACGGCGCGCCCGAGGATCTGCGCCGCGCGATCGGCCTCGACGCCGCGGGCATCGCACGGGCGGCAAAGGAGCTGCTCCATGGCTAAGACAAGACTCGATCAGCTCGTTTTTGAGAAAAACCTCGCGGAGAGCCGCGAGAAGGCCAAGGCCCTCATCATGGCGGGGTCCGTGTATGTGGACGGCGAGAAGCAGACGAAGCCCGGAACGCCGGTCGCGCCCGACGCGGCGGTGGAGGTCCGGGGCGAAAAGTTACCCTTCGTCAGCCGCGGCGGACTCAAGCTGCAGAAGGCCCTGGATGTGTTCGGCATCGACCCGTCGGGATATGTCTGCGTGGACTGCGGCGCCTCCACCGGCGGCTTTACGGACTGCCTCCTGCAGCGCGGCGCGAAGCATGTCTACGCCGTGGACGTGGGATACGGGCAGCTCGCCTGGTCCCTCCGCAGCGATGAGCGCGTCACCGTCATGGAGCGCACGAACGCCCGCAGCCTGACCACGGACATGTTCCCGGAGCGCATGGATATGGCGGTCATGGACATGTCCTTCATCTCGCTGAAGCTGGTGCTTCCGGCGGTGAAGCCCCTCTTAAAGGAGGCCGGGCAGGTCGTCTGCCTCGTGAAGCCGCAGTTCGAGGCCGGGCGGGAGAAGGTCGGGAAAAAGGGCGTCGTGCGGGATCCCGCTGTGCACCGGGAGGTGCTGGAGGACGTGCTTTCCGCGGCGGAGGCCATGGGCTTTGCGCTGGCAGGCCTGGATTTCTCGCCCGTGCGCGGGCCGGAGGGGAACATCGAGTATCTTGCCTGGCTCCGCACGGCGGGCGAGAGCGTCCCTGTGGACTGCGCGGAGCTGGTCCGCCGCTCGCACGAGGCGCTGGAACGATAGGAGAGCTTGCTATGAAACGCATCGTATTGTGTCCGAACGTATCGAGAGACGAGGG
>CAJOIG010000213.1 GCA_905234575.1 uncultured Oscillospiraceae bacterium | reverse complement strand
CGCTTGAGCGTGACCGTAAACTCCACGGTGGTCCCGACGTTTTTTTCGCTTTCGATCGTGATCTCACCGTTCATGAGCTCCACGAGGTTCTTGGCGATCGGAAGGCCCAGGCCGCTGCCGCCGAAGCGGTTTTTCGAGCTGGCATCCTCCTGCGAGAAGATCTCAAATACCTTCGGGAGATACTCCGGCGAAATGCCGACGCCGGTGTCGGAGACCCGGAACGAAAACGTGCTGTAATCATCGAAGCCCGCCGTTTGGCGAATCGCAAGCCGGACCGAACCCGGCGCATCCGTAAACTTTACGGCGTTGTCCAGAACGCTTTCGAGCACCTGCGTCAGCTTCTGCATATCGCCGATGCAGGCGCCTTCCACGCCCTCGTCCATCTCGAGCGCAAAAGAAAGGCCCTTCCTCTCGCAGCGGGAGCGTATCTCCGCGCAGAGAGGCAGGACCGCATCACGCAGCTGGAATTCATCGTTCTGCAGCACAAGATGCCCGGACTCCACATGGCTGATGTCCAGGATGTTGTTGATGAGCGACAAAAGCTGACGGGCGCTGGCGCCCAGCTTTTCAAGGTAGTCCCGGGTCGTCGGGGAAAGGTTCGGATCGCCCAGAGCCAGGTTGTCCAGGCCGATGATCGCATTCATGGGCGTGCGGACCTCGTGGCTGACGCTGGCGAGAAAGCTGGTCTTGACGCGGTTGCTCTCCTCCGACGAAACGAGCTGCGCCTGCAGATGCTCATTGGCCTTGATGTGATCGATGATCCGGCGCAGAGGCATCAGGATCACAAACACGAAGATACTGCCGCCGAAAAGGATGCCGGAGACGATAAGGTCCGGATTGCCGAAGATCCCAACGGCAAGGTAGCCCAGAAGGAACATCACCAGCAGCACCACGGGAAGTCTCAGGACCGCGCGATGACCGTTCCAGCCGCCCTGCCGGACGAGCTGGGCGAAGAAGCGCTGATAGCTGATGATGTTGTACACCATCAGTGCGCTGCCAAGGTAGATCATGACGCGGACCGCAATGGATAGAAGCAAGGCTCAACCTCCCTTCGGATGGGTTGCCGGGCGGCGCAGGGTCACGCCGCGGCGCTTTGATCCGCCGGAAGTCCGGCATCGGGCACGCCGCCGACCATGGTTTCAAAGAAGGTGGCCGTGGCATTCACGGAAACGCGGCCGTCAAGGTAGCCATAAACGTTGCGCTGCGGCGCGCTGCAGCGGATGTCCCCGATCAGGCAGCGATAATGGCTGGCATACAGCCGCGAAAGAATCGTTTCCATTTCCTCATAGCTGTTCGTGGTGACCTGGAGCGCAAAATTCCGGCGGATCTGGTCGCCGTCGCGCGTAACCTCCGAGAAGGAGATGGAATACTGGTCCGCCGACTGAAGGATGTCGTTAAGAAGAGCGATCTCTTCCTTGCTGTTGTTGTAGCTCCCCATCTCGGAGGCCGTACCGCCGGCGGTAATATCCTCCACCTCGTCACGCATATTCCGCATCTTCACGAGCTTTGCTTCCACGGCGGTCAGCTCGACGGTCAGCGAATCCGCCTCCGCCTGCGCCGCGGCCAGGGACTCCCGGCACGGCCGGTCCACGAATTGATAATAGGCCAGTCCCACGAGAATAAGGCAGAGGAACAGAAGGAGGATTTTTTCCTTTAGGGTAAAATCCCGGCTGAGTGCTTTCATTCCGCAGGCACCTCCGCTTCCGAATTGAGATAAACCAGGACGCAGGCATCCACATCGTCGTCCTCGATCAGCTCCCCGTTGACCCAGACATAGTCGTTGTTGACGGCCGTAGTCACGGAGCAGTAGTTCACGAGCCCATCCTCCTCCAGCTTCTGCGCCAGAAGATTGATGTCCTGGAGGGAGCTGCCGGTCACGTTGAGGTTCAGCGTATTTCCGCTGAGGGACCATTCACCCAGCTCTACCCGGGGAATGACCAGGCGCTGGATCAGGTCGAGGACCTCGGCGCGGTCCGTGCGGGTGAGCTCCTCCTGCGTCATGCCGGAGTAGGTATAATGGGCATAGAGCTCATTGAGTTCGTCAAACCCGGCCAGTTCCTCATACCCGGCGTCGAGCTGCGCCTGCAGCTCCGCCACATGCCGCTGGGCCGCCGCCACCTCCGCAAGACGGTCGATCACAAGGAACTTGCTGAACAGCACCGCCGCCACGACGATCAGCACCACCGCGGGGATGGCGATCGCCATATTCATGGGCTTCTCGCCCAGGGCAGCAAGGTTGATCGAACGCTTTGTGGGCATTTGCCGACGGCGCTTTCCACCGCCAGACCGGAAAATCGTATTCTTAGCAGCCATAGCCTCGTTTACCTTCCCTTCAGTTCAAGGCGATGCCGATCGCCTGGAGGAGCGCATAGTCGTTTTCCACAACAGCGCCGCCGGGAATCAGTTCGCCCGCCTCATGGATCCGCAGGTCCATCGTGTCCGCGATGCTCTGCCGGAGCGCCCGGATGACCGCGCCGCCGCCGCAGATCCAGATGTCCTCCAAATGGCTGTCGGGGTTGCTGAACCGATAGAAGTTCAGCGCCCGCATCAGCTCCACCGTGATGTTTCCGTAGGCGTTCAGGCAGTATTCTTTGTTCTGGCAGTCCTCGTAATTCGTGAGGAGATAGGTGTGGGCCAGGTGCACGTCCACGTTATACGCCTCCGCGATGACGTCGTCGAGGCTGCTGAGGCCGATCTCCAGAACGCGGGTCGCCACATGCCGGTCGCCCGAGAACATATACATGCGGATGGAGCGGTAGCCCAGATCGAGGATGCAGTATTCCTTCTCGCTGT
>CAJOIG010000212.1 GCA_905234575.1 uncultured Oscillospiraceae bacterium | reverse complement strand
CGTCGGGAACAGCAAAACGTCCCGAATGGAGGCGGAGTCCGTCAGGAGCATCACCAGGCGGTCCACGCCGAAGCCGAGGCCGCCCGTGGGGGGCATGCCGTACTCCAGCGCCTCGACATAGTCGTAGTCCACCTGGGCGCGGCAGTCGGGGTCCGCGGCCTTGCGCGCGGCGACCTGCGCCTCGAAGCGCAGCCGCTGGTCGATGGGGTCGTTCAGCTCCGTGAAGGCGTTGCCGAACTCCGTGGCGTTGATGAAGTACTCGAAGCGCTCGGTGAACGCGGGGTCCTCCGGCTTGCGCTTGGCAAGCGGGCTTATCTCCACGGGATAGTCGTAAATAAAAGTCGGCTGGATGAGCTTATCCTCCACGAAAGCGTCGAAGAACTCCGCCAGGATCGCGCCCTTGGTTTTCTGCTCGGGCAGCTCGACATGGTGCTCCTTTGCCGCGGCGATGGCGTCCTCGTCAGTCTTCCAGTCGTTGTAATCGACGCCGGAGTATTTCTTCACGGCCTCGACCATCGTAAGCCGCTCCCAGTGACCGAGGTCGATCTCCTGTCCCTGGTACGGCACGACGAGCCCGCCGCACACGCGCTGGGCCACCCGCTTCATCATCGCCTCCACGAGATCCATCATGCCGTGGAAGTCGGTGTACGCCTGGTAGAGCTCCACCGTGGTGAACTCGGGGTTGTGCTTCGTGTCCATGCCCTCGTTGCGGAAGATGCGCCCGACCTCATACACCCGCTCCATTCCGCCGACGATGAGCCGCTTGAGGTACAGCTCCGTCTCGATGCGAAGGACCATGTCCATATCAAGGGTGTTATGGTGGGTGAAGAAGGGCCGCGCGGAGGCGCCGATCTCGAAGGGGGTCAAAATGGGCGTATCCACCTCGAGGAAGCCCTGCTCGTCCAGGTAGGCGCGAATCTCCCGCAGGATGAGGCTGCGCTTGCGGAAGGTGTCCTTGACCTCGCTGTTGACGATGAGGTCCACATACCGGCGGCGATAGCGCTGGTCGGTATCCGTGAGGCCGTGAAACTTCTCCGGCAGCGGACGCAGGCTCTTCGACAGAAGCTCGACCGACTGGACATGCACGGAGATCGCCTCGGTGCGGGTCTTGAAGACGAAGCCCTCCGCGCCGATCACGTCGCCCACGTCCCAGGTCTTCACCTGGGCCAGTGTCTCAGCGCCGAGCTCGTTGATGCTGACGTAGAGCTGGATGCGGCCGTGGTCGTCCATGAGGTCCATGAAGCCGGCCTTGCCCTGCACGCGCTTGGCCATGATGCGGCCGGCGACGCGGACGGTTTTCCCCTCCAGGGCGTCGTAATTCTCGTGGATGTCCCGGGAATAGTGGTCCCGGTCGAACTTGGTGATCTGATAGGGGTCGCGCTGCTCGTCCTGCATCCGGAAGAGCTTTTCCCGGCGGACGCGCATCTCATCGGACAGGCCGGCCGGCTCGTCCCGATACCCCGGTGCGTATTGTGACATATTCGTATCTCTCCGTCAGTAGGCTACGTCCTGGATCTGGAACTGCAGGTCGCCGGTCGGGGTCTCCACCGTGACGGTCTCGCCGGAATGGTGACCGAGGAGAGCGCGGCCCACGGGGGATTCGTCGGAAATGCGGCCGACGGCGGGGTTGGCCTCCTGGCTGCCGACGATCTGGTAGGTGTCCTCGTCGCCGAACTCCAGGTCCACGACCGTAACGCGGCTGCCGATTCCGATGGCGCCGCTGCGGGCGGATTTCTCGACGATCTCGGCGTTGTCCCGCAGGTTCGTCAGCTCCGCGATCTTGGAATAGAGCTTGCCCTGCTCGGTCTTGGCCTCGTCGTACTCGCTGTTTTCGGAGAGGTCGCCGTAGCTGCGGGCCTCCTTGATCTGCTCCGCGACTTCCTTTTCGCGGACGGTCTGCAGGTATTCGAGCTCCTTGACGATCTCGTCATACCGCTCCCGACTCATCTTGTATTTGGTGTCAGCCATGATGCACCTCCGCTGGTTTTTTACAATGTAACTTAAATATTATAGTTTTTGTGCGGCGCTCTGTCAAGCACCGAGGCCGTCGATTTCCGCGGTTTTAAGCGCATGGAACGCCGCCTGCACCTGCGAATCGTCCGCCGGAGCGAGCCAGCCGGTGACGAACTGCTCCCAATCCTCCTCCGAGAGGGACGCCTCCACATCCGGCTTGAGGCCCTCCGTCTCCGTTAGGTCCACTCGATTTGGCGTAAGATAGCGGTATTTTGACAGATGCACGGCGCTGCCGTCGAACAGGCGGACCGTCACCTGGCTGCGGGCCTTGCCGGTGGTGGGTTCACCGACGAGAATGGCCCAGTCATACTCCCGCAGGGCGGCGGCGAAGAACTCCGCCGCGGAATAGCTCTCTCCGTTCACCAGGACCGCCATGGGCATTTCGACACAGTTTGCATCCGAATAATCGACGATCTCGTTTCCCTTCTTGTCCGTCCGGTAGAAGATCTCTCCCTCGGGGAGAAGATGATCCAGAATCTCATTGAGCTCCGTGAGCTGTCCGCCCGGATTGTTGCGAACATCGAAAACGAGCCGCTGCGCGCCCTGAGAAATCAGCGCATCCACGGCCTCGACGGCGTTTTTGCCGGCGCCATCCCGGAAGTTTTCAATGCGGACATAGCCCGTGCCGTCCGCCAGGAGCTCCGACGTGACGGGATTGGAATACACCTCCACGCAGGAGACGGGGATGTCCTCCTCCCGACGCACCGTCAGAAGAGCGTCCTGCCCGAAGTCCGCCTGGATGAAGGAACGGAGCTCCTCCGTGTCGCACTCGGTCACGGAGTTCCCGTCCACCGCCAGAATAATGTCGCCCATGACGATCCCCGCCTGGTCTGCGGGGGCATCCTTCTGCACGCTCTCGATGCGGAAACCGCCGGACTCCTCGTCCTTCGCGACGGTCACGCCGATCCCCTGATAGCGGTTCGCGGCATAGTCCTGATAGTCCGCGTATTCCTCCGCGTTCATGTAGTAGCTCCAGCGGTCGTCCAGCCCGGCAACGGCGCCGCGCAGAGATTCGTCCGTGACGGCTTCCAGGTCATAATCCGCGACGAACTGCGCGCGGAACACCCGCAGGACCTCGGCGTATTTGATCCCTGCGCGCAGGCCGGACAGCCCGCCGAACATCGCCGTGAGCCATACAGCAAACGCCAGAAGCCCCGCCAGGAGGCCGATCAGAATGCCTCCGAGGAGGCTGGAGGAAGAACGATTCATGCGATCACCTGTAAAAAAAGGGCGGCATCCGCCGCCCGGAGTCGATGGGATTGGATCCGATCAATAGTAGTCAAAGCCGAGGGGGTCCATCGTTCCGCCGGAAGCGCTGGAACGGACCTCAAAATGCAGATGCGGGCCCGTGGAGTTGCCGGTGGAGCCGATGTAGCCGATGGTCTCGCCCATGCTGACCGTCTGGCCGACGGAGACCGCGATAGAGGACATGTGTCCGTACAGCGTCGTGTATCCGTTGCCGTGGTTGATCATGACGCAGTTGCCGTAGCCGCCGTTCCAGCCGGCCTGGATGACCGTACCGCCGGCCGCCGCCCAGATGCTGGTGCCATAGGCCGCGCCCACGTCGGCGCCGGAGTGGAGCTTGTAAATGCCGGAGACGGGGTTGACGCGGTAGCCGTAGCCGGAGGTGATGTAGTCCGTGTAGCTCGGCCACATCATCCAGGTGCCGGTGCTCTCGTTCACATAGCCGCCGCTGCCGCTGTCAACGTAATTGAGGGTACCGCCGTTGTTCGCTGCTGCCGCGGCTGCAGCCGCCGCTGCCGCAGCCGCCGCCGCGCGGGCCGCCTCCTCCGCGGCCTTGGCCGCCGCCAGCTCCTCTTCCTTTTCCACGATGAGGGCCTCGACCTCGGCCTGGGTCTGGCGCTCCTCCTCCAGGACCGCCTCCTGCTCCTCAATGTTGTCCTCCAGTTCGAGGATGAGCTGGGTCGCAGCCTCGATGTCCGCCTCAAGCTGGGCCTTTTTCGCCTCCAGCTCACTGCGGTTCTGCTCGTTCTCGGTATAGAGCTCCTCGGCCTGGGCCTCCAGCGTCTCCACGTTCTCACGGGCGGCGATGTAGTCCTGCTCGAGCTGCTCGTCGTAGGTCATGACCTCGTTCACGAGATCGATGCGGGTCAGCAGGTCGGAAAAGCTCGTGGCGTCGAAGATGACCTCCATGTAGCTCAGGGTCCCCTGCTCCTCCATGGCGCGGACGCGGGTGAGCCAGCGCTCTCGCTGGGTGTTCTCCTCCGCGCGGGCGGCGTCCAGGTCGGACTGCATGTTGGTGATGAGGCCGTCGATGATGTCGATCTGGTCCTGGATGACGTCGAGCTCCTGCTGGGCAAGGGTGTTCTTCTCGTCCAGGATGCGCTTCTTCTCCAGGGTATTGGCCTTTTCGTAGTCCAGGCTGTCGATCTCCGCCTGGATGTCGTTCATCCGGGCCTGGATGTCGTTTTTCTGGCTGTTCAGGTCGTCGATCTCGGCCTGGATCGCCGAGCTGGACGCGGCGTAGGCCCGGGAGCCGATCACCGTGGTCAG
>CAJOIG010000211.1 GCA_905234575.1 uncultured Oscillospiraceae bacterium | reverse complement strand
CATGAGGTCCCGGAAGCGCTTGAAGCCCGTGATGCCGTCGGTGAAGACCTCGATGAAGTCCGCGAGCTGGATGATGGGGCGGCGCAGGGTGGACATATACAGCGAGAAGGTGATGAGGTCCACGTAGTTCATGCGGTCCTTCATGATGAAGAACCCGCCCGCGGCGATGGTGATGACCTGCAGCATGCCCATGAAGAACTCGATGCCGGAGTGATAGACGCCCATGGTCCGGTACCAACGGCCTTTGGCGCCCTTGTAGGCCTCGTTGGAGGCGCGGAACTTGCGCTCCTCGGTGTCCTCGTTCGCGAAGGCCTTGGCGGTGCGGACGCCGGAGATACCCGCCTCGATGGTGGCGTTGATGTCCGCGAGCTTCTTTTTGACCTCGGCGGAGGCGTCGTCCATCCGGCCGTTCAGGATCCAGGTGAACAGGAAATACAGCGGCACCACGGCAAACAGGATGAGGGCCAGGGGCCAGCAGATCGTCGCGAGGATCGCAAAGCCGCCGACGATGGAGATCGCGCTCGTCAGCAGGATCTCCGGGCCGTGGTGGCTCAGCTCCGTGACGGAGAACAGGTCGTTCGTGATCCGGCTCATGAGGACGCCGGTGCGGTTTTTGTCGAAGAAGGAGAAGCTCAGCGTCTGCATGTGGGTGAGGATGTCCGTCCGCATGTCGGCCTCGATCCGCACGCCCATGAGATGGCCATAGTAGGTAATGACGTACTTGCAGACGGCCTGCAGGACGTAGGTCAGCGCCATGAGCCCCATGATGACGAAGAACATGGAAAACAGCCGGTCGGGGAGCATGGTGTTGAGGGTGTAGCGCGTGGCGTAGGGGAAGAGCAGGTCCGCGGCGGAGGCGATGAGCGCGCAGGCCATGTCGAGCAGGAACAGCCCGATATGCGGCCGGTAATACGCCGCGAAGACCCGGAGGGGATGGGCGTGGAAGTCTTTTTTCATGGATGATCTCTCTCGTTTGCAAAGGCGGGCCGGAAAACCGACCCGCCTCGTTCGTTTCTCTCTGCTTATACCGCCGCGATGACGATGCTGCCGTCGGCGGCGGCGACGGTGATGGACCGGACCTGGCCCTTGTGCTTGTCGATGATCTCCGCGGCGATGGCGTCCTCGATGTCCTTCTGGATCTGGCGGCGCAGGTTGCGCGCGCCGTAGGCCGCGGAATAGCTCTTTTCCACCAGGTAGTCGATGACGCTCGCGTCCCAGGTGAATTCGATCTTCCGCTCCGTCATCACGTCCCGAAGCTCGCGCAGCATCAGGTCCGCAATGCCCCGGAAGACCTCCTCGGACAGGGGCCGGAAGTACACGATCTCGTCCACGCGATTGATGAACTCGGGCCGCAGGAACTCCTGCAGGGCCTTCATGGCCTTGTCCTTGCCCATGTCCGCGGCGGACTTGTCGAAGCCGAGGGACGCGACGCGCTTGTCGGACCCGGCGTTCGTCGTCATGATGATGACCGTGTTCTCAAAGTTCACCGTCCGGCCCTGGGCGTCGGTGATGCGCCCGTCGTCCAGAATCTGGAGAAGGATGTTCATCACATCGGGATGGGCCTTTTCGATCTCGTCGAAGAGGACCACGGAATACGGCCGGCGGCGGATCTTCTCCGTGAGCTGCCCGGCCTCGTCGTAGCCGACGTACCCCGGGGGCGAGCCGATGATCCGGGAGACGGAGAACTTCTCCATGAACTCGGACATGTCGAGGCGGATGAGGCTCTCGGGCGCGGCGAAGAGGTCCATGGCAAGCTGCTTGACGAGCTCCGTCTTTCCGACGCCGGTGCTGCCGACGAAGATGAAGGAGCAGGGCTTCCGCTTGGCCTGCAGGCCGACGCGGCTGCGCTTGATGGCGGCGCAGACGGCGTCCACGGCCTCGTCCTGGCCGATGATGTGCTGCTTGAGGCGGTGATTGAGATCGCCAAGGCGCTCGAACTCGTCCTCCGTGATGTTGGAGGCGGGGATCTTGGTCCAGAGCTCGATGATGCGGGCGAGGTTCTGGGCGGTCAGGGCAGGACGGCCCTTGGCCTTCAGAACGGCCAGCTCGTCGGAGATCTGCATCTGGCGGCTGCGGAGCTGGGCCAGGCGCTCGAAGTCCTCGCTCTCCTGGGCCAGCAGGAACTCCCGCTCGCGGTCGAGGTCGGCGTTCTCCTTTTCGAGCTCCAAACGCTTGGCCGTGTCCTCGTTTTTGAGATCCACGTCGGAGCAGGCCTCGTCCAGCAGGTCGATGGCCTTGTCCGGGAGGTAGCGGTCCGTGATATAGCGCTCCGAGAGCGTCACGGCCATGCGGCACATCTCGTCGGAGATGTCCACCTCGTGGAAGTCCTCGTAGTACCTCCGCACGCCCTTCAAAATCTCCACGCTGTCCTCCACGGACGGCTCCGCCACGGTGACGGGCTGGAAGCGGCGCTCCAGGGCGGCGTCCTTCTCGATGTGCTTGCGGTACTCGTTGAAGGTGGTCGCGCCGATGACCTGGATCTCTCCGCGGGAGAGGGCGGGCTTGAGGATGTTCGCGGCGTTCATGCTGCCCTCGGCGTCGCCCGCGCCGACGATGGTGTGGACCTCGTCGATGACGAGGATGATGTTGCCCTGCTTCTTGACCTCCTCGATGAGGCCCTTCATGCGGCTCTCGAACTGCCCGCGGAACTGCGTCCCGGCGACGAGGGCCGTCAGGTCCAGGAGGTAGACCTCCTTGTTCCGCAGCTTGTAGGGGACCTGGTCCGCGGCGATGCGCTGGGCCAGGCCCTCGGCGATGGCGGTCTTGCCGACGCCGGGCTCGCCGATGAGACAGGGGTTGTTCTTCTGGCGGCGGTTGAGGATCTGGATGACGCGCTC
>CAJOIG010000210.1 GCA_905234575.1 uncultured Oscillospiraceae bacterium | reverse complement strand
CATCCCCCTCGGTATCGCCGCCGCCCTGCACCAGAACACCGCCATCGACTACGCCACCACCACCTTCGCCGTCATCATGAACGCCATGCCCGGCTTCCTCGTAGCGGTGATCCTGATGCTGGTGTTCGCGCTGAAGCTGCATTGGTTCCCGGTGTCCGGCGCCGACGGCTTCAAGAGCTTCGTGCTGCCCGTCATCGCCGCCGGCATCGGCCCCATCACGCAGAACGCCCGTATGACGCGATCGTCGATCCTGGAGGTCATCCGGCAGGATTACGTCCGCACCGCCCGGGCCAAGGGCATCGCGGAGAGCGTCATCACCACGAAGCACGTGCTGAAAAACGCCCTTATCCCCATCCTGACCATGGTGGGCGCGGGCCTCGGCACCTGCCTGGCCGGCTCCATCCTCGTGGAGATGATCTTCAACATCCCCGGCATGGGCATGCTGATCAACTCCTCCATCATGTCGAAGGACTTCATCACCGTGCAGGGCTGCGTGGTGGTGTGCGCCGTCGTCGTCGCCCTGGCGAACCTGCTGACGGATCTGGCCTACGCCGCGGTGGACCCGCGCATCAAGGCCCAGTACACCGCCGGCAGCCGCAAGGATAAGAAAAAGGCCGCGGAGGCCGCGGAAAAGGAGGCGAGCGCGGCATGACCGAAATGAAAAACACCCCTGTCTCCGAGACCGCGAAGGACGAGCCCGTGCGCCTGAAAAAGCGCAGCTACTGGGGCGAGGTCTGGCACCGTCTGAAAAAGAACCCCGTGGCCATCCTCTGCCTCTGCTTCCTCGCGATCCTGCTTTTCGGCATCATTTTCGCCAATGTGCTGAGCCCCTACGACTACACCGCCCAGGACCTGAGCCAGCGGTTCCAGACGCCCTCGAAGGCCCACTGGATGGGCACGGACGACTACGGCCGCGACCTGCTGACCCGGGTGGGCGGGCGGTACAGCCTTCTCATCGCCATCCTTTCCGTTGCCATCGGCATCGTGTTCGGCATGATCATCGGCGCGCTCTGCGGCTTCTTCGGCAAAGGCGTGGACTCCGTCCTCATGCGGATCATGGACGTGATCATGTCCATCCCCGGCATGATGCTCGCCATCTGCATCTCTGTGGCGCTGGGCTCCGGCGTGTTCAACACGGCTCTGGCCCTCGCCGTCGGCACCATCCCCATGATCGCCCGGCAGCTCCGCTCGAGCACCATGCTCATCAACGGCCAGGAGTACATCGAGGCGGCGCGTTCCTTCGGCGAATCGAACTTCAAGATCATCATGACCCACATCATCCCGAACACCCTCGCCCCCATCATCGTGCAGACCTCGCTGTACATTGGCGGCGCCATCATGGGCATCGCGGGCCTGTCCTTCCTCGGCCTCGGCGTTCAGCCGCCCACGCCCGAGTGGGGCAACATCCTGAACAATGGCCTGGATTTCGTGTACGACTTCTCCACCCGCTGGCACGTCATCGTGTTCCCGGCGCTGTTCATCGTCCTGGCGGAGCTGGCCTTCAACCTCTTGGGTGACGGCCTGCGGGACGCCATGGACCCGCGCATGCGCAAGTGAGGAGGGAAGATCGGAATGAGTTTGCTTGAGATCAAGGATCTGACCATCCATTTCCAGACCGAGGACGGCGACGTGAAGGCCGTGAACGGCATCTCCTTCGCCGTGGAGCAGGGGAAAACGCTGGGTCTCGTGGGCGAGACCGGCGCCGGCAAGACCAATCCTGCGCCTCGTGCCCGAGCCCGGCAAGATCCTGTCCGGCTCCATCGTATACAAAGACAAGAACATCCTGGACATGACCGAGAAGGAGGTCCAGGACCTGCGCGGCAACGAGATCTCCATGATCTTCCAGGACCCCATGACCGCGCTTAACCCCGTCATGACCGTGGGCGACCAGATCGCCGAGGTCATCCTGCGCCACCAGGAATGCACCAAGGCCGAGGCCCAGGTCCGCATGCTGGAGATGCTCGACAAGGTCGGCATCAGCGGGGACCGGGCGGGGGATTACCCGCACCAGTTCTCCGGCGGCATGAAGCAGCGCATCATCATCGCCATCGCCCTGGCCTGCAACCCGAAGCTGCTCCTGGCGGACGAGCCTACGACCGCTCTCGACGTGACCATCCAGGCCCAGGTCATGCGGATGGTGAACGAGCTCAAAAAGGAGTTCGGCACCTCCATGGTGCTCATCACCCACGACCTCGGCATCGTCGCGGAGAGCTGCGACGCCGTGGCCATCATGTACGCCGGCGAGATCGTGGAATACGGTTCCCTGGAGGACATCTTCGACCGGACCGCCCACCCCTACACCATCGGGCTGTTCGGCTCCATCCCCCGGCTCGATCTCGATACGGACCGCCTGCAGCCCATCCAGGGGCTGATGCCCGATCCCATCAATCTGCCGGAGGGCTGCCCCTTCCATCCCCGCTGCCCCTACGCCAAGGAGGCCTGCCGGCATGAAAAGCCCGGCCACGCGGAGATCACGCCGGGACACTTTGTAAAATGCCTGCGGGCCAAAGAACAGCTGGAGGAGGTGACCGGATCATGACGCCCATCGTTGCGGTCGAGCACCTTTGCAAATACTTCAAAACGCCGCGCGGTCAGCTCCACGCCGTGGAGGACCTGAGCTTCGCCATCGAGGAGAAGACCACCCTCGGCGTCGTGGGCGAGTCCGGCTGCGGCAAGTCCACCCTGGGCCGGACGGTCATGGGCCTGCACGAGTCCACCGCCGGTGTGCTGCGCTTCGAGGGCGAGGATGTGACCCGCCCGAACAAGGCGCAGAAAAAGAACATGCACCGCCAGATCCAGATGATCTTCCAGGATCCCTATTCGAGCCTGGACCCGCGCATGTGCGTCTCGGACCTGATCGCCGAGCCCATGAAGGCCATGGGGCTCTGCCGGGACAAGACGGAGCGCGAGAGGCGCGTGGCGGAGCTCATGGACACCGTGGGCCTGTCCCGCCGGTTCGCCTTCTCCTATCCCCACGAGCTGGACGGCGGCCGCCGTCAGCGCATCGGCATCGCCCGGGCCCTGTCCGTGGACCCGAAGTTCATCGTCTGCGACGAGCCCGTGTCCGCCCTGGACGTCTCCATCCAGGCGCAGATCCTGAACCTTCTGCAGGACCTGCAGGACCAAAGAGGTCTGACGTATATGTTCATCACCCACAACCTCTCCGTGGTGAAGCATATCTCCCACAGCATCCTGGTCATGTACCTCGGCTGCGAGGTGGAGATGTGCCCGTCGAAGGAGCTGTTCAAGAATCCGCTCCATCCCTATACCAAGGGCCTGCTGTCCGCCATCCCCATCCCCAGCATCCACGTGCAGCGGGAGGAGATCATCATGAAGGGCGAGGTCACCTCTCCCATCAACCCCAAGCCGGGCTGCCGGTTCGCGAGTCGCTGTCCCTACGCGGAGGCCCGATGCCATGAGAGCCTGCCCGCCGTGGAGGAGATCCTGCCGGGCCACCTGTGCGCCTGCCATCGCGTCCGCGAGATCAACGGACTGTGAGAACGCGGGACTGGTATTTCCAGGGCTGGGAGCGCGGTCCGGACGGAGAGCTTCGCTATACCGGGGAGTACTACGCGCTTCCCGCGGGGCGGCCGAAGACGGTGACGCTCTGCCTGAGCGGCGCGCTGTGCGTCCTGTACCTTCTGACGGCGCTGCTGCCGTCGGAAGGGGGGATGTGGCGCATCGCCGCCATCCCGCAGCTTTTGGAGCTCATCCCCCTCATCTATCTGGTCATGGGCGGGGTTCGCCTTCTCCGGGCGGAGAACCCCATGACCTTCCGGGTCTGGTATGCGTCCTGGCGCCGGATCCGGACCTCCGCCCTGTGGAGCCTCGTCTTCACCGCCGCCATGGCCGCGGCGGAGCTGGCGTTCCTCTTTGCGGCGGAGAAGCCTGACGTGGGGCAGGAGCTGCTCTTCCTCGCCCGCGTCCTGGGCTGCGCGGCGCTGAGCTTCGGCTTATACCGGTTCGTGCTTACCCATCCGTGTACTCAGTCCGTTTCTGAATAAGGAGTCTACAGCCATGTATGAGAAGCTTTTGCAGCCGCTGAAGGTCGGCGGCATCACGGTGAAAAACCGTATGTTCTCCTCGCCCACGTCCCTCGCGGAGCTGGGGCCGGAGGAGCATTATTCCAAGGAAAACATCGAGTATTATAAGCTGCGCGCCCTAGGAGGAGCCGCCGTCGTTCCCGTGGGCGACGTGATCGTGGACCTCGATACCGGCCGCAGCCATCCCCAGCAGGTGGGCATGACCGACCCCTCGGCCTTTCCGTATCTCGCCGCGATGGCGGACGCCATCCACGCGGGCGGGGCCATGGCGGAGGTGGAGCTCGACCACGGCGGCGCCCTGTGCTCCCCGGAGTTCATCGGCGGGAAGAACGCCTTCGGCCCCTCCGGGTATGTGGACGCCTGGGGCGACACGGTGGAGGAGATGACCGAGGAGCAGATCGAGTGGGTGGCGGACAAGTTCGCCGAGGCCGCGAAGAACGCCCGGGACCTGGGCTATGACATGGTCATGCTCCACGGCGGGCACGGCTGGCTCATCCACCAGTTCCTCTCCCCGGTGACGAACCACCGCACCG
>CAJOIG010000209.1 GCA_905234575.1 uncultured Oscillospiraceae bacterium | reverse complement strand
AAAAAGGACGTGCCGCAAAGCACGTCCTTTTTCGATGAAAGGGAAGGGGTCCGATTACTTGAGCTCGACCTTCGCGCCCACGTCCTCGAGCTGCTTCTTGAGGGCCTCGGCGTCCTCCTTGGAGATCTGCTCCTTGATGACGGCGGGCACGCCCTCGACCTTCGCCTTCGCCTCGGCCAGGCCGAGACCGGTGATGGCGCGGACTTCCTTGATGACCTTGATCTTCTCGGAGCCGAAGTCGGTGAGGACGACGTCGAACTCGGTCTTCTCCTCGACGGCGGGGCCGGCGGCGGCCACGGGGGCGGCGACAGCGGCGGCGGCGGAGACGCCGAAGACGTCCTCGATCTCGTGCACGAGCTCAGCAAGCTCCAGAACGCTGAGCGCCTTGATCTCTTCGATCATAGCGGTGACTTTTTCACTAGCCATTGTAATAATCCTCCAAAGTAATTATTTTAGGTATGCCGCGATCATTCGGCGGCTTCGGCGGCCACGGGGGAACCGCCCTTCTGCTCGAGGACCTGACCCAGGACCACGGCGAGAGAAGTGATGGGGGCAAGCATGGTGCCCAGAACGCGGGAATAGAGCGCGTCCTTGTTGGGGAGCGGCGCAAGCTCGGCCTGCTCGGCGGCGTCGAGGATCTTTCCCTCCACGAAAACGCCCTTGATGTTGAACTTGTCGGCGCCCATCTTGTCGCTGAACTTGGTCAGCAGGTAGAGGGGTGCGAGAGCGTCCTCGCTGGTGGCGAGAGAGGTCGTGCCGTTGAGCTGCTCGTCCAGACCGGAGAGGCCGATCTTGTCCATCGCGAGGCGGGTGAGGGTGTTCTTCACGACGGTGTACTCCACGTTCTCGGCGCGGAGATCCCGGCGAAGCTCCGTATCCTCCGCGACGTTGATGCCGCGATAGTCCACGAGAACGCCGCTCTGCGCCTTCTGGAGACGCTCGGCCAGGGCTTCGACGATCGCCTGCTTTTCGGTAAGAATCGCTTTGCTCGGCATAAGGTTTTTTCACCTCCTGAAAAAGAAAATGTCTCTGTCCAAAGAGACAAAGACACACGGAAGCATATCATTCTGTGGTGTCCTCGGCTGGGTTTACATCCGCGTGGGAAGACCGGCTGTCTTTGAACGTGAGCTATTTTAACGGAAAACTCCGCGTCTGTCAACTGTTATTTTTAAAAAACCAGATCATTTTCTTTGTATATGGATTTAACGATGTTAAAACATTAATTTGTTGCGATATTCGGGAACTATGGTATAATGGCAAAGTCAGGATAGGACCCCGGATGAGACAATGAAGAAAATACATACAGGAGCGAGAGGTATTATGGAAAGAAAATTCCCCACCATGTTCAGCCCGATCACCATCGGTGCCCGCGGCCGCTGGCCGGGCATCATCTACAAAAACCGCATCTGGACGGCGCCCACCGGCGTGCATCTGCTCCAGGAGAGCGGCCTGCCCTACCCCAATGAAGCCGTCATCGCGCATTACCGTGAGAAAGCCCGCGGCGGCGCGGCGAACATCTCCTTCTCCTGCCAGAATATGGACCGCTGGGGCATCGCCCACGACGACAGCGGCGTCCACAACGACCCGGACATTTTCCAGACCCGGTACCACAACATGTGGTATCGCCTGACCTCCGCCGTCCACTTCTTCGACGCCCGCATCAGCCTGGAGCTTCTGTGCTTCGTGCGGCACGAGGAGCTGGAGGACGGCAAGGTCGTCTGCTGGTCCGTCAACGGCGAGACCGACGAGGAGACCGGCGAGTTCTGCCCCATGATGGACAAGGCCGCCATGGAGCGCATGTGCGCCGACTACGCGGAGGCCGCGAAGATCGCCGTCCAGGTCGGCTTTGACGGCATCCTCATGCACCTCGGCCACGGCACCTTCCCCGCCCAGTTCCTCAGCCCGCTGTCCAACCAGCGCACCGATGAGTTCGGCGGCTCCCGCGAGAACCGCGCCCGCTTCCCCATGATGCTCGTCAAGGCCGTGCGCGACGCCGTCGGTCCCCGTGTGCCCATCGAGGTCCGCGTCTCCGGCGACGAGCTGACCGAGGGCGGCGGCACCATCGAGGACTGCATCGACTTCCTCAAGCGCGTCGAGGACGACATCGACATCGCCCACATCTCCTGCGGCACCGTCATGGACGACGTGACCCAGACCCGCATGCACCCCGTCGAGTTCTATCCCGCCGGCTGCAACAAGGACTTCGCCCGCCAGGTCAAGGAGTCCGGCTTCTCCAAGCCCGTCCTGACCATCGGCGCGTTCCAGCGGCCCGAGCTCATCGAGGAGGTCCTCTCCACCGGCGGCGCCGATCTCGTGGCTATGGCCCGCGGCACCATCGTGGACGCCCAGTGCGTGAACAAGGCCGCGGAGGGCCGGGAGGATGAGATCATCCCCTGCCTGAAGTGCTTCGTCTGCCTGAGCTACGACATGGAGGAGGAGTTCTGCTGCTCCGGCAACCCCACCGTCGGCCGCGAGTACATCCTCGGCCAGTTCGAGAACAAGAATTCCACGCCCAAGCGCGTCGCCGTCATCGGCGGCGGCCCCGGCGGTATGGCGGCGGCCCAGTTCTGCGCCGAGCGCGGCCACAAGGTCACGCTGTACGAGAAGGACACGAAGCTCGGCGGCACCATCAACTTCGCCAAGTACGCCACCTTCAAGTGGAGCCTGGACGACTACATGAACTACCGCATCCGCATGATGGATAAGCTCGGCGTGGACGTGCGCCTCGGCGTGGAGGCCACGCCCGAGATGATCGAGGCGGAGCACTACGACGTCGTCATGGCGATCCCCGCGTCATCTGCGCGGTGGACACCTTCGGCAACGCCGACAAGATCGGCCAGAAGGTCGTCGTCATCGGCGGCGGCGAGGTCGGCTGCGAGGCGGCCCTGTATCTCGCCATGGAGTGCGGCAAGGACGTCGCCATCATCGAGATGATGGACCGCATCGCCGCCACCAGCGCCTACGCCCAGGAGCTGCGAGCTGCACCTGTCGAGCCCCGTCACCCGCATCACCCCGACCCAGGTCGGCTACAAGGACCCCGAAACCGGCGAGGAGAAGTTCCTCGACGCCGATACCGTGGTCTTCGCCTCCGGCCGCAAGGCCCTGGAGGCCCAGGCGGAAGCCTTCCGCTTCTGCGCGCCGAAGTTCTTCAAGATCGGCGACTGCCTGAAGGCCTCCAACGTCCGCAACGCCAACCGCACCGCCTACGACGCCGCGGCCCAGATTTGATTTTAGAGCTCGCACCGACGGCTCAGAAAACCGGGCTTTTTTCGCCCGGTAACGGAAGTCGGTTGATCCCCCAAAACGAGAAACCGCCTTCCCGGGCTTCGGGAGGGCGGTTATTTCGCGCAGCGGGAACCTTTTTCCCGCGGACCGCGTCCAAGAAGCAGACCCCAAGCGAAGGAGGCATTTCGATGAAACGGATCGCATCGCTGATTCTGTGCCTGTGCCTGGCGCTGACTCTCGGCGTTCCCGCCTTGGCGGAATCGGAGGACATGGAGGCGGAGCTTGCCCGGGTCACGTCCCGGGTCAAGGAGATTCTGGAGATCGACGACAACTACACGAGCTTTTCCGGCAACCGGAACGACGGTCTGCGTCCCGGCTGGTATCTGAGCTGGTCGGACGACGGGCGGGACCTCTCCGTCACCTGCGACGGGGACGGCGTGGTGCTGGAGATGAGCCGCTGGCAGCGGGAGACCATCCGAACCTACGGCGGCGGCCTGGACGCCGCGTTCCCGGTCCTGCCGGAGGGCGACGCCCGGGCCGAGGCGGAGCGCTGCCTCGAACGCCTGATGGGGGAGGGGGAGACCGCCCTCATCGAGAGCGTAAACCCGACGCTTCAGAAGAACGGCGCCTATCAATTCGCGGGAGTCGTGTGCAAAAACGGGCTCCCGACCCCCATCCGGTTTTTCCTGGCCGTGGGCCCGGAGGGGCTGAGCAATTATCACCGCAGCGACAGCTATCCGGGCTATGTGGGCGAGCTCCCGTCCGCGGAATCGGCGGTGACGGAGGCTGCGGCGGCCGCGTCCCTGGCGGAGGCGGCGCGGCTGGATCCGTACTATTTTGATCTTTGCTATGTCGAGCGGGACGGCGAGGCCCGCCTGCGCTATGTCCCCGCGGGACCGTACACCGTCGTGGACGCGAAAACCGGTGAGCTGGTGGACATGGACGCGCTGTACGCCTCCTTCGGCGGCGGAGCGGAAAACGGAAAAGAAATGCCCGCGGCAGAGGCCGCCATGGCGATGGACGCCGGCGGCGGCCGGGGCCTTACGGCGGTGGAGCTGAGCTCCATCGCGAATTACCGGGACGTCCTCTCCCGGGAGGCGCTGAACGAAGCCGTCCGCGCCCTGCCGGGGCTGGGCCTCGCGGGTTTTGCCGCGGACCGCTGCTCCTATGCGATGGATTCGGACGGGAACGTCACCGCCTCCCTGCGCTATGCCTGCGCGATGGACGAGGCGCATCTGTTCGGCTTCTCCCGGGCCGCCTACGAGGAGAGCCTCACCTGGGACGGCAGGCCGACGGTGTTCAAGTACTGCGAGCTGGACGCGAAGACCGGCGAGCTCCTCGCCCTGTGGACGAACTACCCCCTGTGGGACGGCGACCGGACGGAGGGGGCCGGTACCTACGCGGAGCTGGCGAAGGCATTTCTCGCCGCCGCCGCGCCGGAGCGCTTCGCGCAGACGGACATCCGCGAGGGCAGCACCGACAACGGCTGGGAGACCCTGACCTATGTTCGGACGCACGACGGGTATTTCTTCCCGGCGAACTCCCTGGAGGTCCGGGTGAACCGCGCGACCGGCGTCGTGGACGATTACCGCGCCGTCTGGGACGACGAGGTGACCTTCGCGTCCTCTGACGGGATCGTCGAGCGGGACGCCGCCCTGGACGCCTACCTCGGCGCACTGACGTTGACGCTGGGCTATGTCGCCTGGCCGGAGGCCATCGACTACAGCGATCCTGTCCTGTACCGCTGGGCCGACTGGGGCTATACCTTCGTGGAGAGCCTGCGTCCGGCCTGGTACTACCGCGGCACGGAGGACGTCGCGGGCGTGGACGCGCTGACCGGCGAGGCGATCACGGAGAAGGCGGACGGCACGCTTTCCTACGGCGACCTGCAGGGCGTGCCCGCCCGGGAAAAGATCGAAGCGCTGGGCGCGGCGGGCATCGGCTTTGCCGGGGGCTTCTTCAAGCCGGCGGAGGCGCTGACCCAGCGGGACGCCGTGGAGCTGCTTCTCCGGGCCATGGGCTGCGATCCCTCCTCCTGGGACGACGATACGCGGAAAAACGAGGCGGTCTGGTACGGTCTCGTGGCCGCGGGGGACTGGGAGCCGGACCGGACGCTCTCCCGGGCGGACTTCGCCCGGATGATCGTCGCCGCCTCCCCCTATGGCGCGGCGGCGGAGCTCTCCGGCGCGTGGGCGTCGGCCTATGGGGACGACGGCTATGCGGCCGTCAGCGCCGCCCTGGGCATGACGGAGGCCGGGAAGCCCCTCTCCCGGTGGATCTGCACCCGTGCCGACGCCGCGGACCTGCTGTACCGATTTATGATGCGTTGAACGAAAACGCGGGACCGCCCATTCGGACGGTCCCGTATCGATTCCATATGTGTCATGTGTAGCCGAACAGGCCCCGGACGGAAACCTCGCCGGAGGTCACTGTTTCGCGCCGTCCGTC
>CAJOIG010000208.1 GCA_905234575.1 uncultured Oscillospiraceae bacterium | reverse complement strand
TTTCACAACCAAATTATACGCCGACAGCCGACTCTTTCTCAAGAGCCGGCTGCCGTTATTTTCCTGTTTCCGGGCTGCCTCTTAGTGAGACAGCCCCTTCTCGCTGTTACGGCCGGGGCGTGCTGTTCGCGCCGGTCGTGCCGTTCGTGCCGTTCGTGCCGTTCGTGCCGGTCGTACCGTTCGTGCCGGTCGTACCGTTCGCGCCGTTCGTGCCGTTCGCACCGCTGACGGCGTTGCCCGCGCCGGTCATGGCCCGGTCCACGGCGTTGCCCGCGCCGGTCATGGCCTCGTCCACCGCGCCGCCGACGCCCCGGGCCACATCGCCCACCGCGTCGCCAACGTCTTCCGCCGCCTCGCCGAGCATACCGCCGTTATTGGCGGTCCGCGCGCCGTTCATCGGCGTGGAGGTCGGCCAGGGCGTGCTCGTCGCGGAGATGCGGCCGTCGGGCGTCACGCTGGCTTCGTCGATGCGTCCGGCCCTGCCGCCGGCCGCGCAGCCGGTCAGCGCCGAGAGGATCAGCGCCGCCGTCATGATAAGAGAAATGATGACTTTCATTGTTTTGCCTCCGTGCATGATCGTTTCGGGTATAGTATGACCCGAACGGTCCGCAACTTGCGCGGAGGAAGGATTTACCTTGAAAATCATTAAAAACCATGGCGCCGTTCGAAGCGCCATGGTTCAAGATGGTTTTCTCCGTTCAGATAACACCAGCGAGGACGAGGCCGAGCAGCACGAAGGTCGCCAGGAGCACCGCCGCAACGGTCACCACGCCCCACTTCGTCCCGTGCTTGCCGCCGGCAGCGGACTCCTCCACGAGATGCGCCCGGCGCAGGGCCGTGACGACGGGCTTATAAAGAAGCATCGCCAGCGTGGCGTTGATGCCGCCTTTGACGAGGTTGAAGGGCAGGAACACCGGGATGAGCATGCCGACGACCACCTCGCGAGGCACCTTCATATACAGCGGCGTGATGAGCCAGTTCCACAGGAGCATCACCGCCGTCATGCACAGCACGCCCGCCGCGAGGGAGAGGATCGCGCCCTTCAAGCTGTGATCCCGCTTATAGATGACCGCCGCAACGCAGGCAAAGGAGCAGCTCGCGAGGACGTTCATCACGAGGCCGATGGGGCCGGTGGAGCTGATGGTCAGCATCTCGATGACCGAGACGATCAGCGCGATGACCGCCGCCGTCAGCGGTCCGAAAATGAAGCCGCCGATGACGATGACGACGTCCTTCAGGTCAAAGGACAGAAAGCCGGAGACCGTGGGGAACACGTTCGAGATGAGCTTTGCCACAAAGGCGATGGCGCAGAGCATGCCGAGAGTGGCGACGGTCCTGGCGCTGACGCGCGCGGTGCTGGGGTTTTTCATGGTTCCTCCGATGTCTTGTAGTTTTGGGCAATGAAAAGCACCCGGATCTCTCCGGGCGCGCAGAAAAATGGGCGGCATAATAAAAAATGCACACCGTCCTCTTCCATCCAGACTGTTACTGTCGGCGCCGGGATCTCATCGGCTCAACGCTTTCGCGCTCGCGGGCTATACCGCCGGTGGGGACTTGCACCCCGCCCTGAAGACGATATGATTATAGCATACTCCGCCCAGATTGCAATACCCATTTCCGTCCCGCTATGCGTTTTTTCAAATAAAATATATTTGAATTTTCATATAATGAATATACAAAAATCTTATTGTACAAATCCTTCGGTTGCTGTTAAAATATCAACATGGAAACGATAGAGAACACTGCAGTCTGTTTTTCCGGTCACCGCCCGGAAAAGCTCCCCTGGGGGCAGGACGAATCCGATCCCCGCTGCCTGGCGCTCAAGAACACCCTGTCGGACGTGCTTGCCGCCCTGTACGACAGCGGTTACCGGCACTTTTTCTGCGGCATGGCCGCGGGCGCCGATCTATACGCCGGCGAGGCCGTCGTCGCCCTGCGGGACGAGCATCCGGACGTGACGCTCACCGCCGTCATCCCCTTCCAGGGCCAGGACAGACGCTTTCCCAGGCCGCTGAAGGAGCGGTATGTCCGGCTGGCGGAGGAATGCGACGAGCGGATCGTCCTGCACGGCGAATATACCCCCGGCTGCATGATGGAGCGCAACCGCTACATGGTGGACCGGTCGTCCTTACTCGTCACGATCTACGACGGCCGTCCCGGCGGCACGAGGAACACCCGGCGCTATGCCGCTGACCGGGGACGGACCATTCTGGAGTTGCCCGTTTCGTAAGCCGGTGTCTCCCGGCTCGGTTCGGTCGCCGCTGTCGGACTGCGTCCCATTTTCTCCCTGAATCTTATGTTTTTTTAAGTTGCATCTAAACATTCGAACTGTTATAATGATTTAATGTAAAAATAAACAAAAATAGGAGGTGAGCTTGTGACGGAAGAACGCGTGCCGCTGATCGAACTGAAAAACATCACCAAGATCTTCCCCGGCGTCAAGGCGCTGTCGGAGGTGTGCTTCACTCTGTATCCCGGTGAGGTCCACGCCCTCTGCGGCGAGAACGGCGCAGGAAAATCGACGCTGATCAAGGTCATGACCGGCGCCCACCAGGCGGACGGCGGTGAGTATTTCATCGATGGCAAGCCCGTACATATCAGCTCAACACAGGAGGGAATCGCCCTCGGCGTTTCCTGCGTCTACCAGGAGCTGTCCATCGCGCCCCAGCTTGACGTGGCGAAAAACCTCTACATCGGCAACCTCCCGATGAAGGGAAAGTTCATCGACCACAAAAAGCTCTACCACGACGCCGCGGACATCCTCGAAAAGCTCGGCATGGACATCTCCCCCAAGACCATCGCGGGAGACCTCTCCGTCGGTCAGCAGCAGATGATCGAGATCGGCCGCGCCCTCACGAGAAACGCCCGCTGCATCATCATGGACGAGCCCACCTCCTCCCTGTCCGAGGCCGA
>CAJOIG010000207.1 GCA_905234575.1 uncultured Oscillospiraceae bacterium | reverse complement strand
GTCACGGAGGGGAAATACCACGAGGTCAAGAACCTGTTTGCCGTGCGCGGAAGGAGGGTCCTTGCCCTGGAGCGGCTGTCCATCGGCGGGCTTCAGCTCGATCCGGCGCTGCTCCCGGGGCAGGGCCGGAGGCTCACGGCGAAGGAAAAAGAGGAACTTACATCAAATTGTTGAAGTAGTGACGGTTTTTCACACGCTTTTTAAGCATTTCGGACAAAATGAGAGAAAAATTTACAATTTTTCTCTCATTTTCTCTTGCAGATTGCTGGAAGATGCTTTACAATATTTTTAAAAGAACAGGGGAGTGTGTGAGTATGTCCAGCCGAATTTTCCAAAGCGTCATCCTTCAGATGAAGGACGCCACGAAGCGCTGCTTCGGCGTGACGGACGACCAGGGGACCGTGATCGCTGCCAGCGACCTTTCCATGATGGGCTACACCATCGAAGACATCCGTTTTGCGGCCACCGAATCCGGCAATGAGATCTTCACCGTCGATGGGCGTACCTGCCGCGCTCTCGGGGGCACGGGCCAGTCCTACTATGCCTTCGTCGAGGGGACGGACGACCTTGCCCGCAGCGTCTGCATCCTCGCGGCGGTGGCTCTCGGGGAGGCCAAGTCCGGCTTTGACGAGAAGCATGATGCCGCCACCTTTGTCAAAAACATCATATCCGACAACATCCTTCCGGGCGACGTGTATGTCCGGGCGAAGGAGCTGCATTTCTCCGCGGAGACGCCCCGCGGCGTCTTCATCATCCGGCAGGAGGCCGGCGCGGAGGTCGCGGTTCTCGAGTATCTGCAAAACCAGTTCCCTGCGCGGGAGCGCGATTTCGTCCTCTCCATGAGCGAGACGGACGTCGTCCTCATCCGGGAGCTTCCCGCGAAGCTCGACTCCGGCGAGCTTGAGCGGACCGCCGCCGCCATCCAGAAGAACCTGCAGGCCGACCTCGGCATCCGCAGCGTCGTGGGCATCGGCTCTCCCGTGACGCATCTTCGGGAGCTGGCGGACCGTTACAAGGAGGCCCAGACCGCCATCGAGGTGGGGAAGGTCTTCGACACCGAAAAGACCGTCGTCAGCTACGAGAGCCTCGGCATCGGGCGGATCATCTACCAGCTTCCGACGACCCTTTGCGAGATGTTTCTCGCGGAGGTCTTCAAAAAGAGCCCCATCGAGGCCCTGGACGACGAGACGCTCTACACCATCAACAAATTCTTCGAGAACAACCTCAACGTCTCGGAGACCAGCCGCAAGCTCTTCGTCCACCGCAATACGCTCGTCTACCGCCTGGAGAAGATCAAAAAGCTCACGGGGCTGGATCTGCGGGAGTTCGACCACGCCATCGTCTTCAAGGTGGCCCTGATGGTCAAGAAATACCTGGACACCCAAAACGTCCGATATTAAGAACAATCTGTAACATTTTGTAATTAAACCTCTGCCGGAATTGACAAATATGCAATTATTTGTTACAATTCTCGGCAGTGGTTTTACATAACGCAAATACTCTCGATTTGGAGAAGAAACATGGTCAAATTTGAGAACGTCTCGATGGTCTACCCCGGCGGGGATCAAAAGGCCATCGACGACATGAGCTTTACCATTGAGGACGGCGAGTTCGTTTTTCTCGTGGGACCGTCCGGCAGCGGCAAGACTTCCGTCATCAAGCTCATCACGGGCGAGGTGGAGGCCAACGCCGGCGAGCTGCGTGTGAACGGCTTCGACCTGCGCCGCATCCGCCGCAGCAAGATTCCCGCCATGCGCCGGACCATCGGCGTCATTTTTCAGGATTTCCGCCTCATCGAGGATAAGACCATCTATGAAAACGTGGCCTTTGCCATGCACGTCGTCGGCGCCTCCAACAAGGACATCCGCCGCCGCGTGCCCTATGTGCTGGATCTCGTGGGGCTCACCGGGCGGGAAAAGCGCTATCCCCGGGAGGTCTCCGGCGGCGAGCAGCAGCGCGTCGCGGTGGCCCGGGCGATCGTGAACAGCCCGCAGCTCCTCATTGCGGACGAGCCCACGGGCAACCTCGATCCCGCGCGCAGCCTGGAGCTCATGCTTCTCATGGACCGCATCAACGAGATGGGCACCACGGTGCTCGTCGTGACCCACGAAAAGGAGCTCGTGAACTCCTTCTCCAAGCGCGTCGTCGCCATCGAGGACGGGCAGGTCATCTCCGACGGAATGGACGGGTACTACAGCTATGAAATCGAGTAAGTTCGGCTACCTTCTTCGCGAGGGCTTCCAAAGCATCGTGACCCACGGCTTCATGTCCTTCGCCACGGTCACCATCGTCATCGCCTGCCTCGTCATCATGGGCAGTTTCTCCCTCATCGCCGTGAACGTCTCCACGATGCTCGACGAGCTCGAGGCGACGAACGAGATGGTCGCCTATGTGGAGGAGACCCTGTCCGAGGACGATGCGCGGGCCCTGCAGGACGACATCGAGTACATAACGAACGTCAGCACGGTGAACTTCGTCACCCGCGAGGAGGCCATGGAGGCGTTCGCCTCCCAGTACGACGACGAAACGCTCTTCCAGGACGTGGAGGTGACGGTCTTCCGGGACCGCTACGTCATCTACCTGGACGACATCGCCCTGATGGAGCAGACGAAAAACGAGGTCGAGAACATCCCCGGCATCGCCGATGTGAAGGCGTATCTGGAGGTGGCGGAGGGCTTTGTCACGGTGCGGAACGTCATCTCCGCCGTGAGCCTCATCCTGGTGGTGGTGCTCGTGATCGTCTCGGTGTTCATCATGGCGAACACCATCAAGCTCGCGACCTACTCCCGCCGGGAGGAGATCGCCATCATGAAGATGGTCGGCGCGTCCAACTGGTTCATCCGCTTCCCGTTCGTGGTGGAGGGCCTGGTGCTCGGCCTGCTCGGCGGCGCCCTGGGCTTCCTGCTGGAATGGGGCATCTA
>CAJOIG010000206.1 GCA_905234575.1 uncultured Oscillospiraceae bacterium | reverse complement strand
TCCATGTCCATGGGGAGCTGCTTGCCGCGGGAGAAGTTGTTGATGCCCATGCAGGTGACGATGGCGGCGCTGCGGGCCTTGTTCGCGTAGTGGGCGATGACGCTCTCCGCGGGATATGGCTCGGGCCCCTGCAGGAAGTGGGGCAGGGAGTTCGACGCCTCCAGGCGGTTCTTCAGCGTGAAGCCGCGGATCTGCAGCGGCTCGCACACATGGGGGTACTTGGGTGCGCTCATGTCTCTTTCCTCCTAAATTTATGCGATCTTGATTGCTTTTATGGTGTCAGCAGCTCCGCCCGGGTCACGGGCGCGGGGTCCGGCAGGTCCGGGTCCCCGCCGCAGAGGGCGGCGGCGTATCCGCCCGGGAGCTCGTAGTCCCGGAAGGTCAGCCCCGGAACGGGGCCGAGCACGTCCGTCTCCGCAAGGGAGAGCGTCCGCTCCGCGCTCACGGCCTTGACCCACGCCTCCTTGCGGGTCCAGACGCGGAAGAGCTCCGCCGGATGCTCCGCCAGGCGCGCCCGCTCCGCCGGATGGAAAAACCGCGCGATGCCATCCTTCACCGGCCGACGCTCCTGCACGTCCGCGCCGATGGGCGCGTCGCTCACGGCGCAGAGGACATACCGCCCGGAATGGGACAGGCTGAAAAACACATCCTCCCGCACGGGCTTCCCGGCGGGCAGGATATGTACGTCCCCGTCGGGGTCGAGGCCCCGGCGGCCCATGGCGCGGCGGTAGAGCAGACCGGCGATCAGCGCCTCCTGCCGGGCCTCGGGACGGCGCAGGCGGTCGAACCGCTCCCTCCGCCAGGAGGGCAGCATCTCCGCGGCGCTCTCCGGGATCGGGTCCTGCCCCGCCCGGTCATAAAGATAGAGCCTTGTCATGTGTTAACCCCAGTCCGGGTCGTACCAGTAGTGGTAGTACCCGGTTGGCGTCAGCCGGAAGAGGGCAAGGTCCGCGTGGCGCTCCGGCCGTGTCGCCTCGAGCTCCACGTCGTAGATATAGTCCTGCCCGTCCTCCGGGATGACCACGAAGGCGTGGGCGCCGTGGTACTGGTTCACCTCGGCGGAGACGATGTAGGCATGCTCGCCGAGGGCCCGGGCCAGCAGCCCGAAGGCCGCCGCGAAGCCGTAGCAGGTGCCGCCGCCGTAGCGGAAAAAGCGCACGCCCCGGTCGTATTCCCAGCCGGTGGCCCCGACCTCCAGGGGCTCCATGTCCTCCGGCCGGACGAGGTACTCGCCGTAATACTTCACATAGAGATAGGCCGCCGCCAGGGCGTCCTCCCCCTCCAGCTCGTTTGCGCCGCTGTCCGCGAGCGCGTCCCGGAGATACCCGTCGAGCTCCGCGTCGCCGGTGGTATAGCGTCCGTCCAGGCCGAAGGTCCAGACGCCGACGTCCATATCCCGGATGAGGGTGCCGTCCTCCCAGACGGCGTAGAGCCAGCCGTACGCCCGGTGGACGCCGGGACCGGGCGGCTCCGGAACGCCCTCCGTCACCGCGTCCGCGATGAAGGTCCAGGCCCCGTCCCCGAGGTCCGCGTCCGCCGGGACATGCTCCCCGATCAGGAGGGCCGCCTCGTCCGGCGTCCGTCCGGCCAGGCACACGAGCGTCCGGGCAAGCTCCGCCCGGGAGACGGGCTCCTCCTCCGCCTCCTCCGACGCTGATAACTCCTCCGCCAGCGCCGCGGCCCGCTCGGCCGCCGGGCCGGACAGACGGTTCTCCAGGCGGCGCAGCACCGCCGAAAGCTCGCCGCGGGTCACGGCCTCCTCCGGACGGAACGCGCCGTCCTGGTCCGCCGTCATGACCCCCGCCGCGCAGAGGGCCGAGGCCTCGGTATAGTCGGGGCTGAGCCGCGGCAGATCGGTGAAGCGTTTCTTTTCCGCGGGCAGATTGAGGAGCATCCCCGCGAGAGCCCGGCAGAGCTCCCGGCGGGAGGCGGGCTCCGCGGGGGCGAAGGTCCCGTCCGGCCGGAGGTCCATCAGCGCGGGGTGATCGTCCTGGCTCGCCACGAGAAGATGGGCGTCCGCCGCCTCTTCCGCGGGCTTCGGCGTGGATACGGTCAGCACCACCGGCGTCGGGACCGCGCCCTCCGCCGCGGCCGCCACCGCGCAGCCGGACAGCAGCAGCGCCGCGAGCGCCGCCGATAAAACAAGCAAAAACTTTCTCATAGGCCTTCCTTCCGGGGCTATGATACCATAAAAAGGGGACCGAACACAAGCGGTCCGGTCCCCTCGGGGTATGGTTTTTTTCGGAAGCGGCGTTTTTCAGCCCTCCAGGCCCTCCAGGACCTCGCTCACGAGGCCGCTCGAATCCTTCACGGTGAAGGTGCCGGTGACGGGGTCGTAGTCGAGATCCGCGCCGAGGGCGTTCAGAAGAAAGCCCAGGGAAATGCTGCCGGGATCGCCGTCCACGAGCTCGATGACCACGCCGTGGTACTCCACGCCGGGCTCAAAGGCGTCGATCCGCGTCCCGGCGGCGGTGTCATACGCCTCCAGGGCGTTGTCCATGCCGCAGTCCACGTAGATGGCGAGCTCCTTCCCTGCCGGAGCCTGCACGAGCGCGCCGTCCTCCATGGTGAAGCTGTAGAGGTTCGACGTGTCCGTCACGGTCCATGCGGAGCCCGCGTCCATGCTCATCCGCACGCCCCAGACGGTGTCGTAGGTGTCGTTGTAGATGCGCTGCTGCAGCGTCGCCTCCAGGGAAGGCATCTCGTCGGAGCCCTCGCTGAGCTCGTCCGAGGGCAGGGCCGACGCCGCCGCGGTCCAGTAGCCGTTCCAGCCCGCGAGGGTGGCGCCCTTCACCGCACCGACGAGCTGAGGACCATCTTACGCATATAGTCCTCGTGGAGCACGTCGCCCCGGGCGCTCATGTTCCGGAAGACGACCTCGTCGCCCACATACTCCGCGCCGTCCTGGGGATAGATGCCGGAGGCCATGGCGTCGTAGGAGAAGTGGGAATGGACCAGCACGCCCGTGCGGCTTTTCAGCTCGCAGCCGTCGAACACGACCTTGCCGTTGTGGCAGGCGATGTCCACGAGGGAGCCGCCCTCATAGTCGCTGATGAGGCCCTTGATGCCGGTCTTCTCGGTCGCCCAGTCGTCGTAGGTCGTCCCGTCGGCGAACACCAGGTCCTCCGGCAGGGTGGACAGGTACGCGCCGTTCAGATACGCCGTGGCCTGGCTGTCCGCGCCGGACATATCGGCGTGCATCTTGATGGGGTTGTCGTGGGCGACGATCCAGGTCGTGCCGTCAGCCGTGGCGGCGGGAACGAGCAGGTCCGCCTCCCCGTCGTAGGGGGAAACGGCGGCCGCGTCGGCCTTGGCGAGGTCGTCCACCGTCAGGGTCGCGTTGCGGCAGACGGTGATGCCCACGTTGCCGCCCAGGACCTTCGAGCCGTAAACGAAGGCCGTGCAGCCCGCGGCGTCATAGATGGCGTAGCCGCCGGCGCCGATGTTCTCCACGTCGGAGTTCACGACATACATCGTGGTGCTGGTGTTGTCATAGCTGAGCCCGCCCCAGGAGTTCGTCAGCACGGCGGAATTGAGGAACCACACGTCGCCGCCCATGAGCAGCATC
>CAJOIG010000205.1 GCA_905234575.1 uncultured Oscillospiraceae bacterium | reverse complement strand
TACATCGTGGTGCTGGTGTTGTCATAGCTGAGCCCGCCCCAGGAGTTCGTCAGCACGGCGGAATTGAGGAACCACACGTCGCCGCCCATGAGCAGCATCGCGCGGGTGGAGTGGTTCACGATCATGGTGTCCACGCAGACGAGGTTCGGAAGCTGCGTCACGTTCTTGTCCCGGGTGGGGGACGGGATGTGCACGCTGGGACGGCCGGTGCCGTTCGATTCGATGTAGACGTTTTTGAGCTCGATGGCGGAGCCGTTGAAGGCGAGGCCCACGCCCGGACCCGTCTCGGTGGCGCGGTCATGGGCAGGCTCGTCCGGGTCCTCCCGCATCACGATGACGGAGTTGTACCGCGCGCCGTCGGGGGCCTCGAAGCGGTCCTCCGCCCCGCCGAGGACAAAGGGCGTCGCCTCGTCCGTCCGCTGGTTCACCACGATGCCGGAGTTGCCGACCTCCGTCTCGGCGTCCCAGGCCTCCGCGGCGCAGTCGATGTAGATCCCCTCCAGGGCGTAGGGCTCACCGGAGGCCGGCGCCGCGACGCCGTCGAGGCCCTCGGCGGTGTAGGCGTCGGTGAGGTTCGTGGAAACGGAATAGCCGTCGTCGCCGTACTCGATGTACAGGGCGGCGCGGGCGCCGAGGAGATCCACGGCGCGAGTGGAGTTGTCGGGCGGACGGCTCGTGGCCTTGCCACCGAGCGAGGTGTCCGGCATGTCCGAAGAGGCGAACGCTCCAAGGGACAGGATCAGGCACAGCACGAGGAACAGCGCCAGGAACTTGATGGTCTTCATGGAAGTCTCCTTTCTCCAGTTCGTCGATTGTCTGACAAATATATTATAATTCATTTATCAAAAATTACAAGCCCGAATTGATTGACAAGGACCGGGGCATGGATTAGAATGAGCCCATGAAGATTAAGAACTTTTTATGTATCCTTCTCGCGCTGTGCGCCGCGGTTTTGTCCGCCTGCGCCGCGCCCGCGGAGCAGGCCGCCGTCCCGGCGGAAAACGACACGGTCATTCCGGCGGAAACCCCTGCGGAGGAAAGCGCCGAGCTTCGGCTCGATCTGAGCGCGCGCACCGACACGCCGGGCCGCGCTCTCTGGACGGAGGCGGACCGCCTCAGCCTGGTCGGAGCGGGGACCTACCGGCTGACCGGCACTCTGGACGGCCGTGTCACCGTGGACGCGGACGGCCCCGTGACGCTGATCCTCGAGGGCGTGTCCCTCACGGGGGAGAACTGCCTGAACGTCCTCTCCGGCGACCCGGTGACGATCATCGGCGCGGCGGGGACCGAAAACGTCTTCGCCGACGCGCGGACGGAGCCCGCCAGCGGCGAGGCCTCCAGTGCCGAGCCAGCCGCCGGGACGGAGGAGCCCGAAGCGGACGGACCGGACGACGCCGCGGAGGAATCCGACGCGGAGGAGACCGAAAACGACGCCTCCGGCGCGGTCATCACCTCCAAGGCGCCCCTGGTCTTTGCCGAGGGCTCCGTCACCGTGCGGGCCGAAGTCAACAACGGCATCCGCGCGAAGGGCGGTCTCACTCTCCAGGCCGCGGACCTCACCGTCGACGCCGCGCACCACGGCATCCGCGCCAAGGGCGGCCTGACGGTGCTGGGCGGGAGCCTGGACGTCACCGCCGGGGGCGACGCCCTCCGGGCCGACGCCGGACGGGTGACCGCGGGGACCGTGGAGCTCCGGGGCGGGCAGGTCCGCCTCACTGCCGGGGAAGACGGCGTGCACGCGGACAGCATCCTGGTCGCCGATGCCGCCGACCTTACCGTGGACAGCCAGAGCGACGGCCTCCAGGCGGCGGCGGACCTCACCGTCTCCGGCGGCACCCTCGCGATCACCGCGGGCGGCGGAGGCGGCAAGGCCATCGAGCACGCCGGCGAGAGCTTCGGCCCCTGGCGGAGCGCCGCCGCCGAGGAGGAGGCCAGCACCAAGGGCCTCAAGTCCGACGGCAGCATCACCGTTTCCGGCGGCGTCATCGACCTGAACACCGCCGACGACAGCATCCACTGCGAGACCCTGTTCACCATGGACGGCGGGACCGTGACGATCTGCTCCAGCGACGACGCCGTCCACTCCGGGGACATGCTCGTCGTGAACGACGGCGTCCTGCACATCGACGACTGCTTCGAGGGCCTGGAGGCCTATGCCGTGGAGATCCGCGGCGGCGATGTGGTCATCCGCGCCGTGAACGACGGCATCAACGCGAACGGCTCCGAGATGATGTTCATGCGCGCCTCCTCCGAGGCCGACGCCGCGGAGACCGAGCCCGCCTCCCTGTCCGGCTCCTCCGTCACCTACGTCCTGCTGGCGGGCGGGAAGCTGGACCTCACGGTCACGGGCAACATGCAGAACCAGGGCGACGGCATCGACTCGAACGGCGCGGTGTACATCACCGGCGGCGAGCACATCGTCTCCACCTACGGCTCCTTCATGGAGAACGGCCTCGACACCGGCTGGGGCGGTCCCGTCGTCACCGGCGGCATGGTGATCGCGGGCGGCTCCTCCACCATGGCGGAGGGCTTCGGCGAGGCCTCCACCCAGTGCGCGGCCGTGGTCGCCACGAGCTATATGCCCGACGGCACGGAGGTCGTCCTCTCCGATTCCGAGGGGAACATCCTCTGGGACGTGGTCCTCGCGGACGCCTTCTCCTGCCTGCAGATCTCCCACCCCGCCATGCAGGTCGGGCAGGTCTACACCCTCACCTACGGCGGCGAAAGTGCCACGCTGGACTTCACGAGCTCGAACCTCGTGAACAACAGCCGGGGCTTCGGCTTCCGTCCCTTCTGACATAATAAACCGCCGCGTTCCTTCGTGTCTCCGATGGAAAGCGGCAGTTTTTTGTGATATACTTGTGAAAGAATTATTAAAGAGGAGGAACCACCATGAAAAAGCTATTGGCATTCCTGCTGGTCCTGTGCCTGTGCGCCGG
>CAJOIG010000204.1 GCA_905234575.1 uncultured Oscillospiraceae bacterium | reverse complement strand
ATCCAATTCTGGGTGGGCACGGACGAATGGGGCTCCCGCTTCCGGGATCTCAAATGGGCGACGGGGTATCTGCCGCAGATCGAGGTCGTGAAGATCCCCGACATGATGCATGGAGAATTCGTGATGATGCACCCGGAGAAATTCACGGAAAAGGCGCTGAAGTTTTTACAATGAAAAACAGGGACAGAGACCGAACGGGCCTCTGTCCCTGTTTTTAAACGGCGGCGAAGACGGCTGTGAAGCCGCCGATGGGGGAGTTATTCATCCAGACCCTCCATATAGTCGCTTCGGTACTGGGTGGGGGTCTTGCCGGTGAGCCGGCGGAATACCTGGGTGAAATGCGAGGCGGAGACGTAGCCGACGGCGGAGGCGATATAGGCGGCGGTGAGCTCCGGCCGGGTCAAAAGCTTCTTGGCGGCTTCGCATCGGACGGTGTTGTGGTATTCAAGAAGGGTGCTCCCGGTGATCTCCTTGAAGGTGCGCAGAAGATAGGATTTATCCACGTGCAGTGCCTCGGCCAGAACGGTCAGGGAGAACTTTTCCGTATAGTGCTCCCGGATGAATTCCTCGGCGGCGGATGCCAGCTGTTTTTTGGGACCCTCCCAGCGCTCAAGCTCCGGGTGGCATCGGCTGCAGGGTGTGTAACCCAGCGCTGCGGCCTCGGCCAGCGTGTCGAAGACGATGATCCGCTTCGGATCGTAGCTCTTCTTTCGGCAGGAGGGACGGCAGACCCTTTTGGAGCCCATGACGGCATAGAAGAACCGTCCGTCGCTGTCGGTATCACCGTTTTTGATAGCAAGCCATTGCTCTTTGGTCGTGCCGGTCACCCCTTTGCATTATATTAGTTTGCACTAACTAATCATAATACTTCTGCCGCTGAAAGTCACGGTATTATTCTCAAAAAGAAAAACAAGTCAATATCAGAACAGAATATAAAAACAGTTAGAGATAGCTTACAATATGCAAAGTTAGATAGCATAAACTAACCGATTGCGGTGAGAGGAGCGGAGAAGTTGGCTTTGAACAGAACAAAGGAAGACTGTTTGGAGTCGATCTACGTTCTGGCACAGACGAGGAAGATCGTTCGGTCTGTGGATGTGGCAAACTCCCTCGGCATTACGAAGCCGTCGGTCAGCGTCATGCTCCGCAGCCTGGAGGAGGACGGATTCGTCATCAAGGCGCCGCAGTCGGAGCTGTTTGAGCTCACCCTGACGGAAAAAGGACGGGCCTTGGCGGAGCAGCTGTACGAACGGCACTGCTTTTTCCAGGATCTGCTGATCTGGGCCGGTGTCCAGCGGGAAACGGCGGATCAGGAGGCCTGTGCGCTGGAGCACGCCCTCAGTCACGAGTCCTTCGATCTCGTGCGCGCTGCGGTGAACCGCCAAAAGGAGCTGTCGGCCGGGTGAGGCGCGTCTGCGCCGCCATGCTGGCTGTTCTGCTGCTGTTTTTTTCCGGGTGCGGAAGGGAGGAGACCGCGGACGCTCCTCTTTCGTACCGGATCTCCAACGCGGAGGAGGTCGTTTCCTCGATCCGCCGGGGCCTGAAAAACCACGCGAGGACCGTCACGGTCACCTTTTCTTATGGCGAGGATATTTTCGATGAGCTCAACGGCGTCATCGACGACTGGGTCGAGGCGGCGCTGGCGGAGACAGACGAGCCGGACGAGGGCGATTACATACGATACCAGTACGGCGGCTATACCTGGACGAGCAGCTACATAGAGGAAAACGGCCGCCTGTATTACACCGTGAAGCTCACGCCGTCGTATTACTGCTATTTGGCGCAGGAGGGAGAGGCCTCCGCCGCAGCAAAGGAGCTTTTGCGGGACTTCCGCTTTCGCCCCTGGACCTCAGATTATGAGAAGGTCCGCACGGTCTATGACTGGCTCTGCCGGAACGTGACGTACGACAAGGTCCACCGCAAAAACCCGTATTACCACCTGTGCTCCACAGCATACGCCGCCCTCGTGCAGCATACCGCCGCCTGCCAGGGGTACTGCGCGGCGCTGTATCGGCTGCTGCGGGAGGCGGGGATCGACTGCCGCATCGTGACAGGCTCCGCGGTGAGCGAGGACGGGGAGAGCGAGAAGCTCCACGCCTGGGTCATCGCGAAGCTGGACGGGGCTTGGTATAACCTCGATCCCACCTGGGACGCTGGCCGGGAGGAATACCGGTATTTCCTTGCCGGGGAGAGCGACTTTGCCGACCATATACCTGGAGATCGGTTTCGGACAGAGGATTTCCGCCGAACACATCCCATGGCGGAGTACACATACAACCTTTCGGAATGAAAGAAGGAACGAAATGAAACGGGCAAAAAAACTGTGGAGCGCGCTTCTGGCGGTGCTTGTCGTGCTGACGATGGTCTGCCCGCTGGCGATGGCTGCGGACGAGTACTATCTGACTTGGGACGAATACAAGGAGGCCAACGGCGTCTCCTCCTGGGACTATAACCTGCAGGCGCAGGTCATCGCGGAGGTGGCGAACCACGCGGTGGAGCTCTACGCCGCCGGGGAGACGGACGAAGCCTATGAATACGCCAAGGCCACCTACTGGGGCTACTACGAGGTCTCGGGCTTTGAGCGCAACACCATGAACTATATCTCCGGCTCCCGCGTGAGCGAGGTGGAGCTGGGCTTTACGACCCTGCGAAAGTCCATCAAGAAGGACCAGGGCGTGGAAGCCGCGCAGGCGGCGGCGGATCATCTCATCGAGATGCTCGTGACAGACGGCGCGCTGCTCAGCCCGGAGGGCGCCGCGGGAGCTGAGGAGACAGAAACCGCCGGCGTCACCGAAGCGGCGGCCGGCTTCTCCTACGATGAGGGCTATCTGTTGACGTGGGACGAATTCAAGGAGGTCTATGGCATCTCCGGCTGGAACTACAACGATCAGGCTGTGGTCATCTCCGATCTGGCGAACCACGCGGTGGAGCTCTACGCCGCCGGGGAGACAGACGAGGCATACGAGTTCGCCAAGGCCACCTACTGGGGGTATTATGAAGTCTCGGGCTTTGAGCGCAACACCATGAATTACATCTCCGGCTCCCGCGTGAGCGAGGTGGAACTGGGCTTCACGACCCTGCGCAAGTCCATCAAGAAGGACCTGGGCGTGGAGGCGGCGCAGGCGGCGGCCGATGATCTGAGCGCCATGCTCATCGAGGACGGCCTGCTCCTCAGCCCGGAAGGCCCGAGCTTCACGGCGGCAGAAGCGGTGGAAAGTGCGCCGGCTGAGACGACGGCAGAGGCCTCCTCCGGCACGTCCGTTGGCAGCGCCATCGCGGTGTTCCTCGGCAGCTTCGCCATCATCCTGCGCGAGGGTCTCGAGGCGATCCTCATTGTCGGCGCGATCATCGCGTACCTTATCAAATCCGGCAAGAAACACCAGGTGCTTCCCGTCTATATCGGCTCCGCTCTCGGTGTCGTCTGCAGCTTCATCATGGCGGCCATCCTCAACTGGCTGCTGTCCCGCAGTGCGGAGTACCACATGAGCCAGGAGGTCATCGAGGGCATCGCGGCGCTGACCGCTGTGGTGGTCCTGTTCTGGGTCTCCAACTGGATGGTCTCGAAATCCGAATCCGCCGCCTGGAGCCAGTACATCGAGGGCCAGGTGGCGAGCTCCTCCGACAAGGGTTCCGTGTTCGCCCTGGGCTTCACGGCGTGGCTTGCGGTGTTCCGCGAGGGCGCTGAGGTCATCCTCTTCTACCAGCCCATGCTGGCGGAGGACCGGCCGGATATGGTGTGGCTTGGCTTCGGCGTCGGCGTTCTGGCGCTCGTTGTGGTGTTCATGCTGATCCGCTTCCTGTCCATCAAGCTCCCCCTCAAGCCGTTCTTTATGGGCACGTCGATCCTCATGGCGATCATGTCCATCTCCTTCCTGGGC
>CAJOIG010000203.1 GCA_905234575.1 uncultured Oscillospiraceae bacterium | reverse complement strand
ACCACCCGTTACAAAATGCAACGCTTTCGTGAAAAACATTTGATTAAAGGAGGAACCCAACCATGGCAGAGAAAAAAGCATCCTTTTTCCTGGCAAAGGAAGACGCCGAATTTGAGCCCAATTCCGTAATGGGAGATCAGGACGGCATCTACTTTACCTTCATGAGCGACATGGCAAAGATCGCAGAGGTTGTTCCGGCGCCGCTGGAGCCCGCATTTCCCTTGGTGTCCGGATACATTGTGAACATCAAGAAGCCCGGTTTTTCAGAGGCCTATCGGGAAGCCATGCTGGGTGTGTATGTGAATTATAAGGGCACCATCGGCATGTACCCCGTGGCCTTCGTGCTCAGCGGAGAGGGAAAGGAGATGGCGACATTTCCCGGCAGAGAGCGCTTCGGTCTGCCAAAGAAGATGTGTGAGCGCACCGACTGCATCCGCATCGAGCGCAGCGGCGACGTGGTGCGCGGCATCGCCGAGCGCAAGGGCGTGCGGCTGCTGGACGTGTCTCTGAAGCTCGGAAAGTACAACAATCCCGGCACCGGTCCGATCTATTCCGATCCAGAGCCGGGCAAGAAGACCGGCGGCCCCAGCTTTTACTTCCGCCCGGTCACAGAGCCGGACGAAAACGGTATTGGCCGCTTCGCCTATGTGGATCTCTATTCCAACATGGCGGAGTACACTTACAGAGCCTGGGAGCCCGGCGAGGTCACGGTACGGCTTCAGTCCAGTAAGGACGACGCCTGGGGCCACTTCCCGGTGTTTGAGAACATGGGCGGCGCCTACTGCGAAAATGATCTGGAAATGAAGGAGCTGTTCCTTCTGGAAAAGCTGGATCCGGACGAGGTCGTTCCGAAGCTGCTCACCGCCCGCTATGACAGATGCACCCTGAAAGGAGAATGAACATGTCTTTTGCAAATCTGGGAGCTGCCGGCCGTATCGGCAATCTTGAGATCAAGAACCGCACCGTGATGACGGCCATGGGCGTTGGCGTGGGCGATCCCAGCGGCAATGCCACCGACGAATTCATCCGATTTTACACCGAGCGCGCCAAAGGCGGTGCAGGTCTGATCATCACTGAGGTCGTCCGCGTAAACGAAAAACACGGCAGATGTGAATACGATCAGCTGGCGCTGTCAAGCGATGAGACGATCCCGAGCTTCCGCAAGCTCGCCGAGTCCGTACATCAGTACGGCACCAAGATCTTCGCGCAGCTGCACCACCCCGGCCGCGAGAGCTATCTAGCGCTGCACGACGGGCTGGACGCGCTGGTGTCCTCCTCGCCGATCCCCAGCATCGTGGATCCGCAGCCGACCAGAGCGCTGGAGACCGAGGAGGTCGAGGCGCTGGTCAGGGACTTTGCAGCAGGCGCAGTCCGCGCGCAGAAGGCCGGCATGGACGGCGTGGAGCTCCACGCGGGCCACGGCTATCTGATCCAGCAGTTCCTCAGCGCGAACGACAATCACCGCACCGACAAATACGGCGGCAGTCTGGAAAACCGCCAGCGCTTCCTGATGGAAATCATTGCGGCCGTTCGCGAGGCCTGCGGCAAGGATTACCCCATCTCTGTCCGTCTGAGCAGCAGCGAGTTCCTGGAGCCCATGGGCATCCGGAGCGGCATCACCGTGGCAGAATCCGCACTGACAGCGAAGGCCTGCGAGGCCGCAGGCGTCAATCTCATCAATGTCTCCGCGGGCACCTACTTCACCGGCAGCACCATCGTCGAGCCCACGTCTTTCGAGCAGGGCTGGAAGATTCCCTTTGCCGCCGAAATCAAAAAGCATGTGTCCATTCCCGTAGCGGCCACCGGCGTCATCCGTGAGCCGGAGTTCGCCGACAAGATTCTGGCCGACGGCCTGATCGACTTCGTCGCTATGGGCCGCTCCTGGCTGGCCGATCCCGAGTGGGCAGTCAAGGCGCTTTCCGGCCGCTGCGAGGATATCCGCAAGTGCACCGGCTGCATGTACTGCTTTGAGACCGCGGGCGAAACGCTGGTCACCGGCGGCAGCCACGCCTTCTGCGCCGTCAACCCCTATATGGGTCAGGAAACGCTGTACGGCGAGCCGGTCAAGGACGGCAATCACCGCAAGGCCGTTGTCGTTGGCGGCGGCCCCGGCGGCATGGAGGCTGCGCTGATCCTTGCCCAGCGTGAGTTCGACGTCACGCTGTTTGAAAAGGGCGAGCGTCTCGGCGGTCAGATGTATCTTGCGTCTCTGCCCCCGCACAGAGGAAAGATGGGATATTTCGCGCAGTACTGCGAAAAGCAGTTTGAAAAGCTGGGCGTCGACGTCCGACTCAACACCGAGGCGACGGCGGAGGAGATCCATGCGCTGAATCCCTATGCTGTGATCCTTGCCAGCGGCTCCGCGCCGATCCTGCCGCGCAGTATTCCCGGCGTGGACGGCGAGAATGTCTACACACCTGCGCAGATCCTCGACCGCAAGGTCAGCCTAACCGGAAAGCGGGTCGTTGTCGCCGGCGCCGGACTGACCGGCATGGAGACGGCGGAATTCCTGGCGGAGGACGGCAACGAAGTGACGATCTTCGATATGCTGGACGCCTGCGGCGCCGGCGCGTTTCAGCCGCTGGTTCTGAACGACACCGGCATGCTGGCTCAGATGGGCGTTCGCGCGATGCCCGGCCATAAGCTCGCGGAGATCCGAAAAGATGCAGTGGTGATGGAAGATCACGCGGGTTTCCAGATCGAGATCCCCTGCGACGCGGTGGTCATGTCTCTGGGTGTGCGCTCCGTGAATGGCCTGAAGGACGAGCTTTCGGATCTTCAGAACGTCATCGTCGTCGGCGAAGCGGACAAGGCCGGTCAGCGCGTGCCGCAGGCTGTGCACTCCGCCTTCCACGCAGCCTACGATCTGAAGTAATCGTTCTGACAGGGAGGGAACAACATGGAAAATAAAAAATGGGTATCGTCCATACCCGCATGCAATATGGT
>CAJOIG010000202.1 GCA_905234575.1 uncultured Oscillospiraceae bacterium | reverse complement strand
TTTTTATTCGGTCTTGCGGGGGAGAGGCAAAGGGAGAAGGAGGTCAGCGGCGTTTCGCCTTGACGCAGCGCTCCGTGATGAAGCGCTCCACGAAGTCGAAATCCTCGTCCTCGGCGTAGACCTGGTTCCGGTCGAGGAGCATGTCGACGTGGATGACGTGACGGCGCCGCCGCACGCGCAGAAACTCCACGTTCTTGAAGACGGAGGTGCTCGTGCTGCGGGAGGCGGAGAGAACACCGGCGCCCGCGACAGTCGGCCTCCGGGCCAGGAGCCCCACGAGCGCCGTGAGGAGGCCGAGTTTTTCCGCCTTTTTGGCTTGCATCGGCTCCTGGATGTGCTTCACATATTCGTCCGTCATCTCAAAGCGGACGATGTATTTTCCGCCGTACATCCCCGCGAGGATGAGATATGCGAGGACGCCCAGCACAAGAAATACCCCGAACAGGAGGAGAAAGCCCCGGGTGAGGCTCCAGAGCCCGGCCCATCCGCCCAGGTCCCCTCCGAGGAGGCTGACGAGCAGTGTGAACAGATACACGACGCCGAAGGCGATCCCGAGCACCTTCCAGACCGTGAACAGGATGGTGGGGTTTCGGAGCATATCCATCTCGTAGGTCCAGCGGTAGACGCCGTCCGGGCCGAGACGGATGTTTTTGGTAATGGGCTGTTCCCGGGAAGCCATGGCGATCCCTCCCGGACGCCTCAGTATTCGAGGCTGCCCTCGAACACGAGGACGGTGTCGCCGGTGAGGGTGATTCCCTCGTCGGTATAGTTCACGATGAGGTCGCCGCCGGGCTGCTTGACGGTGATGTCCGCGCCCTTTTCGCAGAGGCCGTTCTCCACGGCGGCGACGGCGGCGGCGCAGGCGCCCGTGCCGCAGGCGAGGGTCGCGCCGTTCGAGCGCTCCCATACCCGCATGCGAAGGGTCCGGCGGTTCACCACTCGGACGAACTCGGTGTTGATGCGGTCGGGGAAGAAATCGGCGTTTTCAAAGGCGGGGCCCAGCGTACGCAGGTCGAGCTCGTCGATCCGGTCCCGGAAGACGACGCAGTGGGGGCTGCCGATGGACACGCAGTTGACGTGCCAGCTCTCGCCCGCCAGGGTGAGGGGATAGTCGATGAGCCGGTCGCCGGGCAGCGTGGTCGGCAGGTGGCGCGGGTCGAGGTCGGCCTTGCCGATGGCGACGGAGACGGAGGTGACCTTCCCGTCCCGGACGAACATGTCGAGCGTCTGCACGCCGCTCGCGGTCTCCACGGTGAGGACCTCTTTTTTGACGATGCCCTTGTCATAGAGGTACTTGCCGACGCAGCGCAGGTTGTTGCCCGCGAGACGGCCCTCGCTGCCGTCGCGGTTGAAGGACCGCATTTTCGCGTCCGCGATCTCCGAGGACTCCATGAGCACGATGCCGTTCGCGCCGATGCCGTAGTGCGGCGCGCAGAGGGTGACGCAGAGGGACTCGGGGCTTGTGACGCTGCCGTCGAAGTTCTCGATGAAGATGTAGTCGTTCCCGGAGCTCTGCATCTTGGCAAAGCGCAGGGTCCGGCGCTCGGTCCGCATGGCGTTCAAGTCTACGAGCTCGGTGTTGTAGGGATTGAACCGGGTGGCGATGACGTCGGTCAGCGCCCGGGCGGTGTCGAGGGTCGTGAGGCAGGGAATGCCGAGCTGGATGGCGCGGCGGTGCAGGAGGGTGTAGTTGCCCATGGAGGCGTCCTTCACGGCGCCGGAATAGATGATGTACCGGATGCGGCCGCTCTCCATGAGGTCGTCCAGATGCCGGTTTTTCACCGCGGTGTTCACGGCGGTGACGTCGATGCCCAGGGTGCGGATGGCGTCGGCGGTCCCGGCGGTGGCGTAGAGGTCGATGCCCAGGTCGTGGAAGCGCTTGGCGATGGAGATGACCTCCTGGTAGTCGTGCTCCTCGACGCTGAGCAGAACGCCGGTGTGCTCGCCGTCGAGCATGGAGGGCATGCGGAAGCCCGCGGCGTTCAGGCCCTTGTAGAGTGCCTCCGCCATGGTCTTGCCGATGCCGAGGACCTCGCCGGTGGATTTCATCTCCGGCCCGAGGATGGAGTTCACGTCGCTGAGCTTCTCGAAGGAGAAGACGGGCACCTTCACGGCGTAGTACGGCGGGACCTTCGCAAGGCCCGTGCCGCAGCCGATGTCCCGGAGCTTTTCGCCCAGCATGACCCGGGAGGCGATGTCCACCATGGGGACGTTCGTCACCTTGCTGATATACGGCACGGTGCGGGAGGCCCGGGGGTTCACCTCGATGACGTAGAGCTCGTTGTCGTAGATGAGGTACTGGATGTTCACGAGGCCCTTGGTGCCCAGCGCCAGGGCGAGCTTTTCGGAGCAGTCGCAGATCTTCTTGAGGAAGCGGTCCGAGAGGTTGTAGGGCGGGTACACGGCGATGGAGTCGCCGGAGTGCACGCCCGCGCGCTCGATGTGCTCCATGATGCCGGGGATGAGCACGTCCTCGCCGTCGGAGATGACGTCCACCTCGAGCTCGGGGCCGGGCATGTACTTGTCCACCAGCACGGGGTTTTCGATGCCGCCCGCCAGGATCTCCGTCATGTAGCGCCGGACGTCCTTTTCCGTGCGGGCGATGGTCATGTTCTGCCCGCCGATGACGTAGCTCGGGCGCAGCAGCACGGGATAGCCCAGGCGCTCCGCCGCGGCCAGAGCGGCGTCCATGGTGGTGACGCCCTCCCCCTTGGGCCGGAAGAAGCCGAAGGATTCCAAAAGCGCGTCGAAGCGGCTGCGGTCCTCCGCGATGTCGATGCTCTCCGCGGACGTGCCGAGGATGGGCACGCCCCGCTTGTCAAGGAACTGGGTCAGCTTGATGGCGGTCTGTCCGCCGAAGGCGACGACCACGCCGATGGGCTGCTCCACCTGCAGGATGTTCCACACATCCTCCGGCGTCAGCGGCTCGAAGTAGAGGCGGTTCGCGGTGTCGTAGTCCGTGGAGACCGTCTCGGGGTTGTTGTTCACGATGACCACGTC
>CAJOIG010000201.1 GCA_905234575.1 uncultured Oscillospiraceae bacterium | reverse complement strand
CAGCCCTGGGATATGGACGGCGACGACGGCGGCGTCTTCATCCTGCCGCCGTATATGTCCGCGGGGGAGAAGGGGAACTGGTTCTCCGGCACGGCGAACGCCATCTTCCAGAATCTGGACTTCATCGACATGTGGGACCCTGAGTACGTCCTCATCCTCTCGGGCGACCATATCTATAAGATGGACTACGCCGATATGCTCGCGGAGCACAAGGCGAAAAACGCCGCGGCGACCATCGCCGTCATCCAGGTCAGCATGCAGGAGGCCACGCGCTTCGGCATCATGAACGTCGGGGAGGACGGCTACATCTCCGAGTTCGAGGAGAAGCCCGACCACCCGAAGAGCGATCTTGCCTCCATGGGCATCTACATCTTCACCTGGAAGACCCTGCGGCAGGCCCTTATCGACGACGACAACGACCCGGACAGCCAGTATGACTTCGGCAAGAACATCATCCCCCGGCTGCTGCATTCCGGCGAGAAGCTCTGGCCCTACCGCTTCCAGGGCTACTGGCGGGACGTGGGCACCATCTCGAGCCTCTGGGACGCCAACATGGACATGCTGACCCCGGAGCTCATCGGGCTGTTCGATCCCGAGTGGCCCATCCTCAGCCGCAGTCCCATCCGCCCGCCCCAGGCCGTGGGCCGGACGGCGGACATCAAGCACTCCATCGTCACGGAGGGCTGCATCGTGGACGGGACCGTCTTCAACAGCGTCCTGTCGAACCAGGTCGTCGTGAAGGAGGGCGCGAAAGTCGAATACAGCGTGCTCATGCCCGGCGCCGTCGTGGACGAGGGCGCGGAGGTGCGCTTTGCCATCCTGGGCGAGAACGCCCATGTGAAGAAGGGCGCGTGCGTCGGCGCCGGGCCGGACGGCTCGGAGAGCTGGGGCGTCGCGACCGTGGGACCGGACGTCACCGTGGGCGAGGGCGCCGTCGTCGCGCCGAACGCCATGCTTTACGACGATGTGGAGGCGGCGAAATGAAAAACGATTTTCACGGCATCATTTATAACCTCAGCGCTGCGCCCGAGCTGCGCGAGCTGGTGGCCCACCGCAGCAGCGCCTCGATCCCCTTCGGCGGGCGCTACCGCCTGATCGACTTTCCCCTGTCCTCCATGGTGAACGCCGGGGTCCGGGACGTGGGCGTCATCATGGAGCGGGATTACCAGAGCCTTCTGGATCACCTGTCCAGCGGCAAGGACTGGGGCCTTGCCCGCCGCGGCGGCGGCCTGCGCCTGCTGCCGCCCTTCGGCCTGCGCGAGGCCCACTCCGGCAGCTTCTCCGGCTGCATGGAGGCCCTGCGGAGCGTCCGCTCGTACGTGGAGAGCATCCCCCACGAGAACATCATCCTCGCCCCCGGCGACACCGTCGGCAACGTGGATCTTTCCGCCGCCATGGCGCGGCATGCCGAGCTCGGCGCCGCCATCACCGCCGTCTGCGTGGACCGCAGCCCCGATTTTGAGCACCACCGTTTTCTGACGAACGACGGAGACTGGGCCGAGGAGCTCGTTTTTTCCGAAAACGGCGGCAAGGCCGGCCTCGCCTCCACGGAGATCTATCTCATGAAGAAGGAGCTTTTGCTCGCCTTCATGAACTACTGCTCCGACGGCAACCGCCTGCACTTCCATCGCCACGCTCTGTCCCACTATCTCGCGGAGGGCGGCCGCGTCGGGATCTACCGGCACGAGGGGTACTTCCGCCGGATCTATTCCGCCCGGGCGTATTTCGAGGCCAGCATGGATATGCTCAAGCCCGAGGTCATGCTGGACTTTTTCCCGGAGGACCGGCCCATCCGCACCAAGGAGCGCGCCGAGGTCAGCACCTACTACGGCGACCAGGCCCGGGTGAAGAACTGCCTCGTGGCCGACGGCTGCTACATCGAGGGCGAGCTCGAAAACTGCGTCCTCTTCCGCGGCGTGAAGGTGGGCAAGGGCGTCCGTCTGCGCAACTGCGTCATCCTGCAGGACACCGTCGTCCAGGAGAACGCCGACCTGCGCTATGTCATCGCGGACAAGGACGTCGTCGTCCGTCCGAGCTGCTTCCTCGTGGGCAGCGAGCGCCTGCCCATCATCGTTCCCAAGGGGGAGACGGTCTAATCTTTTAAGGAGTTAACATTACCTGCATGTCTGAAATCACCAAAAACGAACTGCTCGCCGCCATCGAGGACAAGCTCTGCGCGTATTTCGGCGTTACCGCGAAGGCCGCGACGGACGACCAAGTGTTCATGGCCGTGGCCATGGTCCTGCGCGAGATGATGAGCCGCCAGCTCTCCGTTCAGGAGACGGCCCCCGAGCGCCAGGTCCACTACCTCTCCATGGAGTTCCTGCTCGGCCGCAGCCTCATGAAGAACGCCTACAACCTCGGCGTGGGCGAAGCCCTGACGGAGGCCCTCACGGACATGGGCCGCAATGCGGCGGACATCTTCGAGGCGGAGCCCGACGCCGGTCTCGGCAACGGCGGCCTCGGCCGTCTCGCCGCCTGCTATATGGACAGCATGGCCACCCTGGGCATCCCTGCCATGGGCTACACCCTCTGCTATGAGCACGGCCTGTTCCGGCAGGTCATCGATCACGGCGTCCAGCGGGAGGTCGCGGACGACTGGCGCATCGGCGCCCATTCCTGGCTCATCCCCCGGGCGGAGGATATGTGTGAGGTCCGCTTCGGCGGGCATGTGGAGGAGGAGTGGGACCACACCGGCGCCTGCCACACGCATCAGTCCGGCTATACCAGCGTCCTCGCCATGCCCCGGGATATGCTGATCGGCGGCTACAAGGGCCGGGTCAACACCCTCCGTCTCTGGGAGGCCCACAGCCCCGAGAGCCTCGATATGTACCTCTTCTCCGGCGGACAGTACGAGAAGGCCATGGCCGAGCGCACGAACGCCGAGGTCATCACGAAGGTCCTCTACCCCGCGGACGACCATCCCCAGGGCAAGGAGCTGCGCCTGAAGCAGCAGTATTTCTTTGTCTCCGCCACCGCCCAGGACATCGTCCGCAAGCACCGGGCC
>CAJOIG010000200.1 GCA_905234575.1 uncultured Oscillospiraceae bacterium | reverse complement strand
GCGGAGGGTCCCGTCCTCGTAGCCGGAGATGACGCCCTTCTCCACCGCCCAGCGCATGGCGGGCAGCGCCCAGGAATGGATCTGGTCCGCGTCCGCGTAACCGGAGAGATCCAGCTCCGACGCGGGCTCCCCCTGCTGACGGTACAGGATCGTCACGAGCTCCTCCCGGGTGATGGCCCGGTTCGGGCGGAACTCCTCGTCGGAATATCCCTTCACGATGCCGAGCTCCGAGGCCCAGGAGACGGGCGCCCGATACCAGCTCTGCGTGAGGTCCGTGAAGGCCGCCTCGGCGGTGAAGCCCGGCTCCCCCGCCATGCGGTGGAGCATGGTGACGAGCTGCGCGCGGGTCGTCGTGCCGGTGGGCTCGAAGGTCGTTTTTGTCATGCCCTTCACGATTCCGGCCGCATAGGCCGCCATGACGGCATCGTAGTACCAGGCGCCCGCCTTGACGTCGGTGAAGGGGTCGCGGCTCCCGTTCGGTTCGAACCAGAGGTTCAGGTCCACCGGGGTGGACTTGCCGTTGTATCCCACGCCGTCCACGACGCCGTGATCGGAGCACTGCCAGTACTCATAGGGATGCCCGGTGTAGCTCGTCTGAGTCGTGTAGTTCGCGAGCCACAGACGGCCCAGCTCCGAAGCGTACATATCACCGTTGAGCATGCTCGGGTTCGAGTAGACCATGCTCTCATACCCCGCCTGCTCCACGCGTGCGCAGAAGGCCAGGCACATATCCGTGATCTCTCGCTTGGACAGCTTGGCGTTCGAAAAGCGCCCGCCGGAATAGTGCTCCAGATCGAACACCAGGGGCAGGTCGATGTCGTAATCCTTCGCGAGGCTGACAATGAGGTCCGCCTCGTCCTCCGCCTCCTTGACCGTGGTCGCCTGGGAGAAGATGTACAGGCCGACCTTGACGCCCGCCGCCTTCGCGCCCTCGACATGGGAGCGGAAGCAGGAATCCGGGCTCAGAACGCCGGACTTCGCATAGCGGAACGCCGCGCGGATGAAGGCAAACTCGACGCCCGCCGCCTTTGCCTTCGTCCAGTCAATGGTGTTCTGGTACGCGGAGACGTCGATGCCGAAGCGGAGCGTCTCGTTGTTCAGAGGCCGGGTCACAAATTCGGTCCAGGTCGAGCCGTACGCGCCGTCCAGGGTGGGGATGCGGCCGCGCAGCGGGTCCTCCGGGTCCAGGCCGTGCCAGTCGGTCTCCTCGGCCAGAGGAAGCTCGCTGCCGTCCTCCTCCGAGACAGGCGTCTCGGACGCGGCGGCAGGCTCTTCGGTCTCCGCCTCGGCAGCGCTTTCGCCTTCCACCGGCTCGGCTTCGACCGCTTCCGCCGCCGGGACCTCGGCGGGCTCCTCCGGCTCGTCAGACGCCAGCGCCGTCGGCAGGACGCTACACAGCAGCAGCGCGCAGAGCACGCCGCTCAACAATCGCTTCATGGTTTTCGCTCCACTCTCAAATCGTTTCAAGCGAGAAACAATTAATTACAAAAGTTACAGTCAGTGTATCATAGATTCTGTGCCGTGGCAAGAGCAAAAACAGGGAAAAACGCGGAAATCTTTCCCAACCACGCCGTTTTGTGGTACAATGGGGCAAATCCTTCGCAAGAAAAAGGGAGCAGCCATGACGGAACTGCGGAAAAACGACCTATATGAGGCGGAGATCGACGGCTTCTCCTCCGACGGCGGCGGGGTGTGCCGCATCGGAGGCCGGGCGGTCTTTGTGCCGCGGGCGCTGCCCGGCGAGACCTGGCGCGTGCGGATCGTCAAGGCCAACCGCACGGCGGTCTGGGGCCGGGGCGAGGAGCGGCTTGTTTCCTCCCCGCATCGGGTCGAGCCGCGCTGTCCTGTTTTCGGGCGCTGCGGCGGCTGCGCCTGCATGCACATGGATTACGAAACGGAGCTTGCCTTCAAGCGCGGACGGGTGGACGACGCGCTGCGACGCATCGGCGGCCTTGCGCTGCGAACGGACGCCATCCTGGGCGCGGACCGGACCGAGGGCTACCGCAACAAGGCCATCTACAACTTCGGGCCGGGCCCGGTCTGCGGCTTTTTCCGCGCACGGAGCCACGACGTCATTTCTGTGGCCCGCTGTCTTCTCCAGCCTAAGAGCTTCCAGCGGGCGGCGAACGCTCTGCTTCGCTGGATGCGGGATGTCGGCGTTCCCGCCTATGACGAGAGGACCGGCGAGGGTCTTGTCCGGCACCTGTTCCTGCGGGCAGGGACCGAGGGCTTTGCCGCCTGCATCGTCGCGGCGGACGCGATCCCCGGCGGGGCCGCAGACGCCCTGCGCCGCGCCTGCCCGGAGCTCACCGGCGTATCCCTGTGCGTGAACGACCGCCCCGGAAACACGGTCCTCACGGGGGACATCCGCCCGCTGTGGGGTCCGTCCGGCGTAGAGCAGACGCTCTGCGGCGCGCGGTTCGATCTGTCCCCCCTCACCTTCTTCCAGGTGAACACCGCTCAGGCGGAACGTCTGTACGCCCTCGCCGGGGAGTATGCCGCCCCGGAGGGAAAGGTCGTGCTGGACCTCTACGGCGGCGCCGGGACGATCGGCCAGTCCGTCGCCCGCAGCGCCCGGCGGCTCATCGGCAGCGACATTGTGCCGTCGGCGGTGGAAAACGCCCGGAAGAACGCGGAGAAAAACGGACTGACAAACGCCGAGTACATTTGCGGCGACGCCTCCGCGGTCGCGCGGCAGCTCGCGGACAGCGGCCTGCGCCCGGACGTCATCATCACCGATCCGCCGCGCAAGGGCATGGACGAGGACGTACTGCGCTCCATCGCCGCCATGGGGCCGGATACGCTGGTTTACGTCTCCTGCGATCCCGGCACGCTGGCGCGGGATTTGCGGCGTCTCGCCGCGCTGGGCTTCACCGCCGAAAAATGCACCGCGGTGGATATGTTCCCCCGCACGGCGCATGTCGAGACGGTTGTTCAGTTGTCCCAACAAAAAGCCAGCACTCATATCAAGGTCGATCTTGACTTGGACGAGCTGGATCGCACCAGCGCGGAGGC
>CAJOIG010000199.1 GCA_905234575.1 uncultured Oscillospiraceae bacterium | reverse complement strand
GTCATGCGGGAGCTGGCGGCGGCCGACGCCCACGTCACGTATCTTTCCCTGTCCCGCAACTTCGGCAAGGAGGCCGCGATGTACGCGGGCTTCTGCAACGCCCGGGGGGACTATGTGGCCGTGATGGACGCCGACCTCCAGGACCCGCCCTCCCTCCTGCCGGAGATGCTGCGCCTGCTGCGGTCCGGGGACTGGGACAGCGTCGCCACCCGCCGGGAGGACCGGGAGGGGGAGCCCCCCGTCCGCTCCTTCTTCGCCCGGATGTTCTATAAGCTCATCAACCGCATCTCCGACGCCGACATCGTGGACGGCGCGCGGGATTTCCGCCTTATGAAGCGGGAGATGGTGGACGCCATCGTGGAGATGGGGGAGTACAACCGCTTCTCCAAGGGCATCTTCGGCTGGATCGGCTTCCGGACCTGCTGGCTGCCGTATAAGAACGTCGAGCGGGTCGCCGGGGAGACGAAGTGGAGCTTCTGGAAGCTCTTCAAATACTCCCTGGACGGCATCGTGAATTTCTCCCAGGTACCGCTGTCCATCGCCTCGGCCGGGGGCCTCGCGCTGACGCTGCTGTCCTTCGTGATGGTGCTGTTCATCATCGTGCGGAAGCTGATCTTCGGGGACCCGGTGGCCGGCTGGCCGTCCCTCGCCTGCATCATCGTGTTCATCGGCGGGCTCGAGCTTCTGTGCATGGGCGTCATGGGCCAGTATCTCGCGAAGACCTATCTCGAGACCAAGCGCCGCCCGCACTACATCATCTCGGAATCCAACGCCGACGACGTCAAGCGCATCCGCTGAGAAACAGAAAAACATCGCCCCGGTCTTCTGCGTTTGCAGAAGTCCGGGGCGGTGCGTTATGCGGTTTTCGGGGAATCACCACACGCCGATGATGACCTCGCTGCCGTCGCCGTAGCGGACGGTGTCGACCTCAAAACCGTCGTAGTACAGCGTGCCGTCGTCGCCGCCGATGACGAGGCAGCTCGCGACGTAGTAGGTGGAGTTGGGCTGGCCGATGGCGGCGTACAGCGCGTCCACGCTCTGGCCGACGAAGCCCTGGGCCGCCGTGCGGGGATCGATGGACTCCTGCTCCTCGACCGGCTCGCTGTTGGCGTTGCTGTTGGAGTTGGAGTTCGAGTTGGAATTCGAATTGGTGTTCGCGTTGCTGTTATTGCCGTCGTTGTTGTTGCCGTTGTCATTCGCGGGAGCTTCGGCGGCCGCCTCGGGGGTGGGGGTGGGCTCCGGCGTGGGTGTGGCCTCGGGCGTGGGCGTGGGCTCCGCCGTCGGCTCCGGCGTGGGGGACGGGGTCGGCGAGGGCTCCATGGTGGCGGAGACGGACACCGCGGGGGCCTCGGTCTTATTGCCGCCGCAGGCGGTCAGCGTCAGCGCCAGAAGGCACAGCGCGATAAGCAGCACAGGTACGAGCTTTTTCATTGGTTTTCTCCTTTTGCAGATGATGAACGGAGGTATTATAGCACAGTCGGCGCGTTATGGGAAGAAGTAATATATGCGGGCGTCGCTGTTGGCGTAGTAGGATATATTCTCGCCGGGAAGGGCCTGGTCGAACAGGTTGCGGTACATGACGGTGTTGCCGCCGTAATACCCCTTGAGCCAGCCCCATTCGGTCTCGACGTCGGACAGGTGCCACACGCCGTCCCAGAGGATCATGTTCCAGCAGTGGGGGTTGCCCTTGACGCCGGGCAGGTCGCCGATGTTGCCGACGATGAGGTAATCCTGGAAGCCCAGCCGCCGGGCGAGGTAGAGGTAGGCCGACGCCCATTCGTAGCAGCGGCCGTAGTGGTTGTTGTAGAACCGCTTGGCGCAGCTGCGGAAGTTTGCGTAGATGCCCTCGTCGTTGAAGTCGTACCGCTGGATGTAGAAGGTCTCGCCCTTGTTGCGGTAGGAGAAGCCGTTGTCGACGAAATGCGTCCCCTCGCCGCCGCGGAGGTAGTAGTAGGCCTTCAGCAGCTTGTTGACGCGGGTGTTCGAGGCGTAGAGGTAATCCTTGACGATGTTGTAGACGATGGCGTCGAGCTCCGCGTCGCCGGAGGTGTAGCGGCCGTACTTGTCGAAATAAAGGTAGCCGTGATAGTCGCTCGTCAGCAGGGAGTAGTCGCTCTGGACGTAGTACATATAGCCGTCGAACTCATAGGTCTTGTCGCGCAGATCGACGTTTGCGAGGACGGCGTTGTCCGAGGTGTAGGCGAGGCCGGTCGTGATGATGGCGCAGGCGCCGTCCGTGAGGTAGCTCTTGCCGCCCAGGACCACGGAGCCCTTGCCGGAGACGGTTTTGCCGTCCGCGTCCACGAAGGTGTTGCGGAGGATGTAGCCTGCCCGGTCCGCCCAGTAGGTCTTGCCGGCGACGGAGTTGAAGCCCGACGATACCGCCTGGGGCGACTTTTCGCTCTCGATCCAGTAGAACAGGGCGCTGCCGATGCGGTTGAAGCCGTTCCGAAGGGCCTGGTCCGCGGCGCCGTTCGCGAAGGTGACGTACCCGGGCTTGGAGCTCAGGTCCGCGGTGAAGCTGTAGCCCGCGGAGGGGGCATAGACATAGAGTCCGCCGAGGTTCGTGATGCCGGCGTCCACATGCACGGGCTGGCGGTTGCCGTCCACATAGACGTACGCGGCGCCGACCTTGTGCAGGCCGGGCTCGAGGCCGCAGCTCTCCACGGTGAAGGAGGTCCAGACCTCGTCGAAGCCCACGCCGTTATGCTCGTGGGCGACGGATGCCTCCAAAACGTCGCTGTACCACCAGTCGGAGGTTTTTACGTCGATGAAATGCAGCAGACCGGGGGCCTCGGTCACGTTTTTGCCGGAGCGGCCCAGAACGCGGTTCATGACGACGACGGCCTCGGCGCGGGTGATGGTGCGGCTGGGCCGGAAGGTGTAGGTGCCGTTCTTCTCGAGATAGCCGCTGATCCAGCCCTGGGCCGCGGCGGCGGCGATGTTCTGGCGCGCCCAGTGCTTGGCGCTGACGTCCGTGAAGGTGCCGCCCTCGCCCGTGACGCCGGTGAGGTTCACGAGCATGGTG
>CAJOIG010000198.1 GCA_905234575.1 uncultured Oscillospiraceae bacterium | reverse complement strand
TGATCGAGCCGAAAGACACACCGGTCCATTCCTTTGAGCTTGAGGCGAACGAGGGCGCGGCCGCGGCTCTGACCGGCGACGGCTCCAGCGCCACCGCCACCGTCACCACCCCCGGCGACGACTGGCACATCAAGCTCTACGCCAAGACCGGCATCGAGCTCACCGCGGGCGAGACCTATACCGTTACGATGAACGTCACCGGCGCGGAGGGCTGCCAGGCCTGCTACAAGCGTGTGGGCGGCGAGGAGACCGACTTCGGCTCCGAGACTGTCGGCTCCGGCGTCGTGACCCATACCGTCACCCCGACCGAGAGCGGTACGCTCGAGATCCTTCTGAAGCTCGGCACCGTCCCGGCCGGCGGCACCGTGACGGTAAGCGGCATTACCGTCCAGAAGCGCACCGGGGACACCATGGGCGACGATCTCATGACCGCTCCCCTCACCTCCGCCACCCGCGCCAACGTCAATTTCTGGGCGCACGAGGACTACGCGGCCGAGCTCTCCGGCGACGCCTCCTCCGCGAGCCTGGCCATCGGGAACGCTCCCGCGGACGGGAAAGAGGCCTGGAAGGTCAAGCTCTTCGTCGAGACCGGGATCGCCCTGGAGCCCGGAAAGCACTACCGCGTCAGCGCCGATGTGAGCGCGAGCGCGGAGACGGACTATGAGATCTGCTACAACAACGGAGCGGAGGAAAAGGGCGTCGGCGCGCTCTACGGCCTCCACGCTTCCGCCGCGAGCCAGACGGCGGTCTTCGAGGTCACGCCGGAGAACGCCGCGGACCTGACCCTGCAGTTCAACCTCGGCTGGGCCTCTCCCTGCACTGTCAACGTCAGCAATGTGAAGGTCGAGGAGATGACCGAGGACGGCGGCGAGAGCGTGCTGGCGGACTTCCGCTATGACAGCGTCGGCTTCATCAGCCGCGCGGTGGACAGCGGATACCTCACCGAGCTCACCCAGAACAGCTCCTCCGTGGACTTCCGCATCCTGGAGGCCCCCGCCGACCGCAACCCCTGGAACGTCAAGCTCAGTCTCCGCACCGGCTTCACCCCCAAGGCCAACACGGGCTACCGCGTCCGCTTCGATATCGACGCCGCCTACTCCCAGAGCCTGTACGAGGTGTTCTATGACGGCGGCTCCGAGGAGCACGCCTACGGCGCGCTGTACGAGCAGTATCTCTCCGCCGGAAAGCAGACCGTGTCCTACGAGATCCAGCCCGGCGACGCCCACGGCGAGCTGACCGTCCAGGTCCGCCTGGGCAAGACCGGCGGCAACAGCTACACCATCAGCAACCTGCGGATCGAGCAGATCACCTACGCCACCACCTCGGAGCCCGAGATCAAGGCGGCCTCCGAGCTCTGGACCCACGAAGACTACAGCTCCACCCTGGAGAAGACCCCGGAAAAGGCCACGGTGACGATCGGAAAGATCCCCTCGGAGGGACGGGAGCCCTGGAAGACCAAGCTCTTCATCCAGACCGGCACCACCCTCAAGGCCGGCGAGAAGTACCGCATCTGCCTGGATGTCAAGTCCATCGTCCCCACGCCGTTTGAGGTATGCTTCAACAACGGCGGAGAGGAGAAGGGCCTCGGCGCCGTATACGGCCTGATCTCCACGCCGTCCGGCAAGTACATCGAGTATGTCACCTACGCCCCGCAGGACACGCAGCTCGTGCTCCAGCTCTCCCTCGGCACCTGCTCGCCTCCGAACAAGATCATCCTCAGCGGTGTTTCGGTCGAGAAGGCCGGCGAGATCGACATGATCTCGGATACGATCTACACCTTCTGACATTTCCCGGCGATCCCTACCATTCCATTTGACGGATAATCCAACAAGAAAGGCGTGTGTACCATGGTTAAAAGACGGTCCCTGCTCGCGCTGTTCCTGCTCATGACCCTGCTGCTTTCCGCCTGCGGCACGGCGGCCTCGCCCGCATCGGATGCCGCCGAGGCTCCGGCCGAGGCGGCGGAGGCTGCCCCCCCGGAAGCTCCGGCGGAGAGCACGGAGGAAAGCGCTCCCGAGCGCCTCCCCGACGAGCCCTATGAGGCGGTCCCCTACACCCTGTATCCCGCGCCCGAAGGCGGCTATGTGGGCGACGTCATGCCCTTTGTGACCGACGACGGCACGCTGGAGCTGTATTACCTCTATGACACGGATCACAACGGCCAGGGCTATCACCCGATCTACAAGTACTCCACCGACGATCTCGTCGGCTTCGACGATCACGGCATGGTGCTGAACTTCGGCCAGATGTCCGATCCCGACCCGGCCCTGGGCACCGGCTCCGTCATGCAGGACGCCGACGGGCTCTATCACCTCTTCTACACCGGCCACAACGACACCGGCAACGGCGGCCGAGGCAAGGAGTGCGTCATGCACGCCACCAGCACGGACCGGGAGAACTGGGTCAAGGACGGGGAGCCTCTGTTCTTCGCGCCGGAGGGCTACTCCAAGGACGACTTCCGCGACCCCGAGGTCTTCTGGGTGGAGGAGGATCAGTGCTACTGGCTGCTGATGGCGGCCAACGAGAACACTCTGGGCGGCGTGGTGGTCAAGTACGTCTCCGACGACTTGCGGAACTGGGAGTTCATCGGCCCGATCTTCGCGCCCCTGGACCAGTACATGTGCGAGTGCCCCGACCTCTTCTGCATCGGAGACACCTGGTACCTCACCTACAGCTGGGACTGCGTCACCTACTACGCCATCGGCGACTCCATGGAGGGTCCCTTCGTTCCCCCGAGAGACAACATCCTCGACGGCAAGGGCAGCATGGAGGGCAGCGGCTTCGTGTTCTACGCCGCAAAGACCGCCCAGATCGGCGACGACATCTATCTCTGCGGCTGGCTCGGCCGGGCGGGTCTGAGCGCGGATTCCGGCATCTACCAGTGGGCCGGCAGCGTCATGAACCATCAGCTCGTCCAGCACGAGGACGGCACCCTCGGCGTGAAGGCGCCGGAGACCTTCGACGACTACTTCACCGTGGAGAAGCCCATCACCGCCGCGGCGCTGGAAGGCGACGTGACGATCGACGGAAACA
>CAJOIG010000197.1:3067-5370 GCA_905234575.1 uncultured Oscillospiraceae bacterium | reverse complement strand
AGGATCTCCTGGACCTTCTTCGTGACGTCCTTGTCCTCGGCCGAGGGAAGCGCGATGCCGCTGGTATGGTTGTGGGCGAGAACGACGAACGAGGCGTTCCGCTGGAGGGCGATCTGCGCGACCTCGCGCATGCTGAACTCCGCGGAGGTGATCCCGCCGCGTCCCACCGGGCGGCAGTCCAGAACCTTGTACTTCGTGTCGAGGCAGAGCACGAGGACGTTCTCCGTCCGGCTGTCCCGGAACCGGGGGATCAGATAGGCTCCGACAGAGCGGACATCCGGCAGCACGTCCGTCATGGACGCCCGCTCGATGGCGGCGCGCTTTTCGATGGCCGGTACGAGACGCAGGAGGGTGACGATCCCTTCCCCCACCCCCGGGACGGCCATGAGCTCCTCGGGCCGGGCGTCCAGGACCCGGTCCAGGCTGCCGAAGGAGTCGATCAGCCGATGGGCGAGCTCGTTGGTGTCCCGCCGGGGCACGGCATAGAACAGCAGGAGCTCCAGCGCGTTGTGGTCGTCGAAGCTGTCCAGGCCGTGCTCCAGAAAGCGCTGCTTCAGCCGGCCGCGGTGTCCGTCGTGTACCATGGTTGCGTTCCCTTCCCGATTATGCTACAATAGGGCTCGCTCCGAGGCTTGGCCCTTCGGACCCATTGTATCACATTCACGGAAAGGGTGGAATATCTTTGAAACCGAAACTTTCTGATCTCCGCGCCTTTCTGTCCCGGGCGGATACGCTGCTGTTCGCCCTGTGCCTCACGGCGTCGGTGCTGGGCGTCATCATCATCTCGAGCGCCACGAGAAGCTACAACAACGCCACCTACGTCTACGTCCAGATCGCCGCGCTGCTCATCGGCATCGCGCTGTACGTCCTCTTCACCGTCATCGACACCGACATCATCGCGGACCAGTGGCCGCTGCTGCTGGTGGCGGAGGTCGGTCTTCTGCTTCTGCTCATCCCCTTCGGCTCCGAGGGCGACACCGGCAACCGGAGCTGGATCCGGTTCCTCGGCATCGGCATCCAGCCCTCCGAGATCGTCAAGGTCATCTACATCGTCCTCTCCGCGAAGCACATCTCCTTCCTGCGGGACTACCGGAACCTCAGCTCCCCCCTGTCCGTTTTCCAGATCGCCGCGCATTTCGGTGTGCTGTTCGTGCTGATCCTCGGCATCTCGAGCGACCTCGGCAACGCCCTCATCTTCTTTTTCATCTTCCTCATCATGATGTTCGTCTCCGGCCTGCGGCTGTACTGGTTCGTGTTCGGCGGCGCGGGGGTGGCCGTCATGGTGCCGCTCGCGTGGAACCACGTCCTCTCCAGCCGGCAGAAGGAGCGCATCCTGGCCCCCTACGACCCCACCATCGACCCCCAGGGCTACGGCGTCAACTGGGAGCCGAACCAGGCGAAGCTCGCCCTGTCGGCGGGACGGCTGACGGGCCAGGGCCTCTACCACGGCACCCAGACCCAGTCGAACGAATCCATCGACTCGAAGCACGCGGACTACATTTTCGCCGCCATCGGCGAGGAATGGGGCATGGTGGGCTGCGTCCTCGTGATCCTGCTCCTGACGGCGATCATCCTGCGCTGCGTGTACGTCGGCATCCACAGCCGCTCCACCTTCGGCATGCTGGTATGCTTCGGCGTCGCGGCGGCCTTTTCCTTCCAGACCTTCGTGAACATCGGCATGTGCCTCGGGCTCACGCCGGTCATCGGCGTGGCGCTGCCGTTTTTCAGCTACGGCGGCTCCTCCCTGTTCACCTCCTTTGCCGCCATGGGCCTCGTATCGGGCATACGGTACAAGCCGAAACCGAGCCAATACACCTCCTTCGCGGATTACTAAAGGAGGCAAAGCCATGGAACGGGAGGATTATATGCGGCTGGCCCTGGTCCTGGCCCGGGAGGCGGTCCGGACGGGGGACGTGCCCGTGGGCGCGGTGGTGGTCGACGGGACCGGCGCCGTCATCGGCGAGGGCCGGAACCGCCGGGAGGAACGAAAAAGCGCCGTCTGCCACGCGGAGATCGAGGCCATCGAGATGGCCTGCGCCCATCGCGGGACCTGGCGGCTGGATGGCTGCGCGCTGTACGTCACGCTGGAGCCCTGTCCCATGTGCGCCGGAGCCGCGCTGAACGCCCGGATCCCGGTCATCGTCTACGGGGCCAAAGAACCGCTCACCGGCTCCTGCGGGAGCGTGCTGAACCTGTTCGAGGAGCGCTACGGCTTCCACCCCGCCATCTACGGCGGCGTCCTCGGCGAGGAGTGCGCGGCGCTGCTGCGGGAGTTTTTCGCGGATTTGCGAATTTCCTGATCC
>CAJOIG010000197.1:0-3054 GCA_905234575.1 uncultured Oscillospiraceae bacterium | reverse complement strand
GCCATGGCTGACTACATCATCGCCACCTCATCCACCTCGGACCTGACGAGGGACTGGCTCGACGCCCACAACGTCCCCTTCATCCCCTACACCTACACCGTCGGCCGCGACCTCTTCGAGGACGACTGCCGCGAGGAGAGCCGCGCCGCCGTCTACGCCGGGATGCGGAACGGCGACCTATTGAAGACCTCCATGATCAACGAATTCGTGTACGAGGATTTCTTCCGCGGCCTTTTGGACACCGGCAAGGACGTCATTTTCCTCGACATGTCGCAGAAAATGTCCGTCTCCTACGAGAACGCCCGCCGCGCCGCGGAGACCGTCCGCCCCGACTACCCCGACCGGACCCTGTACGTCATGGACACGCTGTGCATCTCCGGCGGCCTCGGCCTTCTCGTGAAGAACATGGTCCGCCGCATGGAGGAGGGCGCCTCCTTCGACGAGGTGATCGCCTGGGGCGAGGAGAACAAGCTCCGCATCGCCCACCGCTTCACCGTGGACGACCTCAACTACCTCAAGGCCGGCGGCCGCGTCTCGAACGCCTCGGCCCTCGTGGGGTCCATCCTCTCCATCAAGCCCGTGCTGTACGTCCCCGACCGCGGCACGCTGGACGTGGCGAAGAAGGTCCGGGGACGCAAGGCCGCCGTCAAGGCCATCCTCGACGGCATCCGCAGCGACCTCGGCAAATTCGACTGCACCGGCACGGAGTTTCTCATCCTGCACGCCGACTGCCTCGCGGACGCGGAGCTCGTGCGGGACACGATCCGGGCCGAGTTCCCGCAGGTGGGCGAGATCGAGATCTCCTCCCTCGGCGTCGTCATCGGCGCGCACACCGGTCCCGGCCTTCTGACGGCGTTTTACCTCTGCGAGGGCCGCACGCCGGAATGATTCACAAACAAAAGCAAAAACGGAGAGACACACGAAATGTCTCTCCGCTTTTTTATCGGTATCGTCTTACCGCCGTCCGCCGGCGTCCACGGTGAGGTTCTCGCCGTTGATGCCCGAGGCCTCGTCGCTCGCGAGGAAGAGGATGGCATAGGCCTGCTGGATGGGCTGGAGCATCCCGACCGTGCGGTCCTGGTAGTGCCGCTGGGCGGTGATCTGCATCATCTCCACGTCGATGTCGCCCATGCGCTCGGGGTCGAACAGCGGCGTCAGCGTGGAGCCGGGGGACACGGAGTTCACCCGGATGCCCGTCGCGAAATACTGGATGGCCATATTCACGGTCAGGCCGCGAAGGCCGGCCTTGGCGCTGGAGTAGGCCGCGCCAGCGCAGGCGTAGATGCCGCCGATGGAGCAGACGTTCACGATGCTGCCGTAGTTGCGCGCCTCCATGTGGGGCAGGACCGCCCGGCAGAAGCGCAGCACTCCCTTGAGGTCCGTCTCGTGGACGTCGTCCCAAAGCTCGTCCGTGACCCAGGTCGCCCGCTTGTGTGCGTCCGGGATGCCGGCGTTGTTCACAAGGATGTCGATGCGCCCGTAAGCCTCGACGGTTTTGGCGACGACGTTCTCCACGTCCGCCGTGACGCGCACGTCGCCGGGGACGTACATGCACTGCCCGCCATCCGCGAGGATCTCGTCCCGGACGCGGCGGAGCTCGTCCTCCCGCCGGGCGGTGATGACGACGGTCGCTCCCTCCTTCGCGAAGAGTTTGGCTGTGGCCTCGCCGATGCCGGAGTTGCCTCCGGTGACGATGGCGATCTTGTTATCGAGCCGTCCCATGGCGCTCACTCCAGGGGCTTCCCGTCGGGGGTGAACAGGGGCAGCTTCGCGAGGACGGTGATGTCGTCGCGGTCGTAGGCGTCGCCCTCCGCGAGGATGGCCATCTTGGCGACGATGTTGCCGCCGGCCTTCTCCACGAGCTTCTCCACGGCGTGCAGGCTCTCGCCGGTGGAGATGACGTCGTCGAGGATGACGACGCGCTTGCCGCGCATGGCCTCGGCGTCGGTGGTGTCGATGCAGAGGGTCTGCACGCCGAAGGTGGTGATGGACTGGACCTTCACCTCGAACACGCCGGACATATAGGCCTTGGCCTTCTTCCGGGCGAGGAGGTACTTGATGCCGCTCTGGCGGCTCATCTCGTAGGCCAGGGGGATGGCCTTGGCCTCGGGGGCGATGAGGTAGTCGAACGCCGGCGCGCGCTTGAGAAGCTCCTTCGCGCAGTGCTCCGTCAGCTCCACGTCGCCGAAGATGACGAACGCGCCGATGGCGAGATCGTCGTTCAGCTTGCAGATGGGCAGGTCCCGCTTGAGACCGCAGATGTCGATTTCGTAGGTCATGCTTTTTCCTCCACGCCGTTTTACGGCAAAAAATACGTTGGGAAACGGGTGCGCTCTCACCCAAATTATAAATATATCATATTGTGATGCTCTTGGCAATTCCCGGCTTGCATATTTTCCCCGCTGTGCTACAATGGTTCGGAAAAGAAGGGAGATCGGTCTATGGCGATGCGGTATTGCATGGAATGCGGGACGGCGCTGGAGCTCCGGCCCCACCACGAGGGCGGCGAGGTGCCGTTCTGCCCGGTGTGCGGGCGCTTCCGGCATCCGGTGTACAGCACGGCGGTCATCCTCGTGGTGACGGACCCCGCCGGGGAGAACGTGATCCTCATCCAGCAGTACGGACGGGGAAAGAACATCCTGGTGGCGGGCTATGTCGACCAGGGCGAGAGCGCGGAGGACGCGGCCCGGCGGGAGCTCCGGGAGGAGCTCGGCCTCACCGCGGCGAGGGTTCGCTACCACCGCAGCGAGTACCTTTCCCGGACGAACACGCTGATGCTGTGCTTTGCCGTGACCGCGGACGGGACGGACGTCACCCCCAACGAGGAGATCGACGCTTGCCGCTGGTTCCCGCTGGAGGAGGCCCGGCGCGCCATCCTGCCGGGGAGCCTCGCCGCGAAGTTCTTAAACGAGATACTGGATGAAATGTCCTCCGAGCCCGGACGGGCCGAATACGAAACATCCCCTGCGCCGAAATGAACGGTGCAGGGGATGTCCGTATTTTGGGGGAGATCAGAAGCCGAAGCCTCCGAAGAAGCGGCGGAAGAATTCCTCC
>CAJOIG010000196.1 GCA_905234575.1 uncultured Oscillospiraceae bacterium | reverse complement strand
AAGCGCTTCATGCACCACTACAACATGCCGAGCTACTCCACGGGCGAGGCCCGCGCGAGCCGCTCCACCTCCCGCCGCGAGCAGGGCCACGGCGCCCTGGTCGAGAAGGCCCTCGAGGCCGTCATCCCCTCCGTGGAGGAGTTCCCCTACGCCATCCGCGTGGTCAGCGAGGTTTTGTCCTCCAACGGCTCCACCTCCCAGGGCTCCATCTGCGGCACCACCCTCGCCCTCATGGCGGCCGGCGTGCCCATCAAGGCCCCCGTGGCCGGCATCTCCTGCGGCCTCATCCAGGACGGCGACGACTTCACCACCTTCATCGACATCCAGGGCGTGGAGGACTTCCACGGCGAGATGGACTTCAAGGTCGCCGGTACGAAGAAGGGCATCACCGCCATCCAGATGGACCTCAAGAACGACGGCCTCAAGCACGAGATCGTGAAGAACGCCTTCGAGATCACTCACGAGGCGCGCGTGCAGATCCTGGACGAGATCATGCTGCCCGTCATCAGCGAGCCGCGCAAGGAGCTCGCCGCCACCGCGCCCAAGATGATCCGCATGAAGATCGACCCGGACAAGATCCGCGAGGTCATCGGCTCCGGCGGCAAGGTCATCCAGAAGATCACCGCCGATACCGGCTGCAAGATCGACATCGACGACGACGGCTCCGTCTATATCGCCTCCCAGGACATCGAGGCCTGCCGCGCCGCGAAGCAGACCATCGACAACATCGTGTTCGTGCCCGAGGTCGGCGCGCTGTACTGGGGCCAGGTGGTCCGCGTCATCCCCATCGGCGCCTTTGTCGAGCTCGTGCCCGGCAAGGACGGTATGGTCCACATCAAGGACCTGGAGTTCAAGCGCACCGAGAAGGTCGAGGACGTGCTGAACGTCGGCGACTGGACCTGGGTCAAGGTCACGGAGATCGACGACCGCGGCCGCGTGAACCTCAGCCGCAAGGACGCCGTCAAGGAGCGCCAGCAGGCCGGCCTACCCATCGACCGCAAGGACTGATTCAAAACCGCATAACAAAACGCCGGACGGGTGTGAAAACCCGTCCGGTTCTTTTCGTATGTGCGGTCATCCCTGGATATTCGGATTGGAGTAGGGTCCCGCGCCGGGGATGTCGATGGAGGCGGTGAAGATGAGCGAGCCGCGCTGGGCGATGGCCTGCATGATGGGGTCGCCGTCGCCCGCCTCCTGGGCGACATACGCCGGGAAGATCGGGTCGTCAATGGCGTCCAGCGACGCCTCCTCCACGACCTCGCCGTCGATGGTGACGTCCAGGCACTCGCCAATGCCGTAGGTCGGATAGGCGCAGTCGTGGATGTCATTGTTCGCGAACACGACGCCTGCACACCGGCCGAGCTGCACCGCGCCGTAGCTGCATTCGTAGATCTCGTTTTCCTCCGCGGTGAGGGCCAGGCACTCCGACGCCTGGATACCGTAGATGCCGCAGCCGAAGAGCCCGCAGCCCCGCACGTCGACGCCTTCGCAGCCCTTGAAATCCAGCACCGGGCCGGAGCACATGCCCGCGCCCAGGGTGTGGCCCGCGGTAAGGCCGTGGACGGCGACGTTGTCGCAGTCGTCGAAGCGGATTACGGCGGCGTAGCGGGGCAGCGCCTCGATGCGAACCGCGTCCTTCCCCGGACCTTCGATGGAGAGGTTGTCCACGCCGGTGATCACGAGCTGGGGACCGTCGAACATGCCGATCCAGTAGTAGTACTGGCTGCCGTAGCCGCCGTAGTTTGCCGCGGTGCTCAGGTCGTAGAGTCCCTCGGTGAGGTAAATGGTCGTGTCCGGCGCGATGGCGGCGAGGAATTCGTCCACGGTCGAGACACGGACCTCCCAGGTGCCGTCGGCGTTCTGCGTCCGGTCAAGCTCCGGGACCTCCGGCTCGGTGAAACCGGGGAAGGGGACGGACGCATGCTTCATGGAGGCCAACGCCTCATAGGAGAGCGCCTTGCCGTCCAGGTCCACGGCGGTGGTGGATTCGCCGTTCACATAGATGGGACAGTCGTCCCGGAACTCGCAGCCCGCTACGGTGACGGGGTCGCCCTCTACCGTGAAGACCGCGCCGGAATACCAGTCCATGCCGTCGTTTCGGACCGTGTTGTTTTCAAACACCGTGCCGAGGAAATAGACCTCCTGCGACCAACTCACGTTCACGAGCTCCAGGGCGAGGTTGCCGTACACCCGGCTGTCGGTGACGGCGACGCCGGAGCAGGAGTCGATGTTGAACGCGGCGAAAATATTTCCCTTCTCACCGCCCAGCGTGTGGGCATAGCAGTCGCGGAAGGAGCATCGGTCGAGCTGCACGTTCCGGCAGGAGGTCAGCTCCACCGCGCCGTAGGTGCATTCATGGATGTCGGAATTGCTTACCCGGAGGTTCTGGCAGTTTTCCGCGTCCACACCCATCACGCCGCAGCCATAAAGGGAGCAGCTGTCCACAGTGGCATTGTTCGTCCCCATCAGGTGGATGACGCCGCCCATGCACTGGCCGGGCTCCACGGTGTGGCCCGCGGTGAAGCCGGAGAGCGTTATGCTCTCGCAGTTTTTGACAGCCAGTACGTCCGCGTAGCGCGGCACGGCGGAAAGCACGGTGGAAGACGGATCGTTGGGGTTTCCGACGATGGAGAGGCTTCCGACGTTCTCGATGACGAGCTCATAGCCGTCGTTGACTTCTTCCCAGTGATAATACGCGCTGTCGGTTTCCTTTCCGTAATCCGAAGCCGTGCTGAGGTCGTAGAGCCCCGGCTTCAGGGCGATGGTGGCGTGGGGCGCGATGGCGGCGAGGAATTCGTCCACATCCGCGCTGACGAGCCCGGAGGCTTCACCGGAGCCCGAGGCAGAGGTGTTGGCCGGGGGCATCGGGGTAGGCTGCGGAGCGTCCGCAGAGGGCGCGGAAGCCCGCGCGGGAGCGGCGGCCAGGGCGAAGACGCCCATGATGAGCAGCGCCGCGACGGTCAGGGCGAGGATCGCCCGGGGTTTCCAGTTGAATTTCATGATCTGTTCCAGCCTTTCTTTCAAGGCGCGCTTTTCCGTGGCGAAGGTGGTTGCC
>CAJOIG010000195.1 GCA_905234575.1 uncultured Oscillospiraceae bacterium | reverse complement strand
CGGATGTCAAATCAGAACTGGCGGATGAGCTCCCGGCGCAGGCGCAGGAGGATGCGCTTTTCGAGGCGGCTTATGTAGCTCTGGGAGATGCCGAGCAGGTCCGCGACCTCCTTCTGGGTCAGCTCCTCGTAGCCCTCCAGGCCGAAGCGCAGCAGGATGATGGTGCGCTCCCGCTCGTCCAGGCGCTCCACCGCCTCCATGAGGAGCTGCCGCTCCGCGTCGTCCTCCAGCGGGCGGGAGACCTCCTCGCCGTCCGTGCCCAGCACGTCGGAGAGGAGGAGCTCGTTTCCGTCCCAGTCGGTGTTCAGCGGCTCGTCGATGGAGACCTCCGTCCGGCGGGAGCTGCGCTTTCGCAGGAACCAGCGGGAGGCGTAGGTGGCGAGCTTGATGTTCTTGCCGCTGTCAAAGGTGCCGATGGCCTTGATGAGCCCGATGGTGCCGATGGAGATAAGGTCCTCCAGGTTCATGCCGGTGTTCTCGAAGCGCCGGGCGATGTAGACGACGAGGCGGAGGTTGTGCTCGATGAGGGTCTGCCGGGCCTCGAGGCTCCCGGCGGCGAGAGCGGTCAGGGCGGCCTCCTCGGCCTCCCGCTCCAGGGGCGGCGGGAGGATGTCGCTTCCGCCGATGTAAAAGAGCCTCGGCGCCCGCTCTACGGCGAGGCGAAGGTCCAGAAGTATGAGCTGCAGTCGTGTCATGGCGTCTCCTTTCCGATATGTCACAGTATGGCCTGGTAGCTGCCGTCCCCGCCGAGCGTCCCCGGCGCGACGGCGGCGAGAAGATCGTCCCGGGCCTCGCCGTCCACCGTGACGGCGTCGGGCCGGAAGGCCAGGAGCAGCCGCGTCTTTCCGCTCACGTCGGCGTAGGGCAGGAGCCGCGCCCCGGGAATGCGTCCCACGGCGTCCGCGGGCGGTCCCCGCAGGAGGGCGGCGGCCTCCGGGAACAGCGGTTCGAGGGAATCCGCCTCCACCACCAGGGCGGCGCAGCCCGTCAGCGGGTCGTACAGGCCGTTTCCCGTGTCCGCGAGGGCGCGGAAGGCGGTCCGGCGTCCGTTTTTTTCGAGGGTGACGTCGTGGATCGTCCGGGCGGCGTTTTTGGCGCTGCGCCGGAAGACCAGGGACACCGCCGCCCAGCACAGGGCGAAGGACAGGGCCAGGACCCGCAGGTCGAGCCGCAGGAACGGCGCGCCGGAGGCGATGCCCCGGTAGAGCCCCGCGGCGTAGGCCGTGCCGCCGAACAGCGCCGAGACCCCGAGGAAGGCCAGCGTGCAGCGTCCGAGGTGCTTTTCCGCGCCGAAGGCGACGAGCGTCATGCCGAGGGCAAGCACGGGATGCAGCGCGGGCAGGCCCAGAAACGCCATCGACGGCACGAGAGAGGCGGCGCTCCACAGCCCGCCGAGTGCCGCGGCCAGGGCGAAGCGGCCCCGCCGGAAGGGCAGCGCGCAGAGCTTGGCCGCGGCCAGCAGCAGGAAATAGTCGATGACGAGGTTCAGGATGAACAGCTCGTCAAGATACACGGTCTTCATGGGGATATTGTATGCCGCATCTTGCGCGAAGCCGGTTGAAATCGGAGCACGGATGTGATAAAATCTGTGGGTAAATGATGAAACGGGGGAATGCCCTATGGAACAGAAGGAATTTGCTTATCGCCGCGTGCTCCTGAAGGTCAGCGGCGAGGCGCTCGGCGGCGCCGCTGGCCGGGGCCTCGACTTTGACGTCATCCGCGCCCTGTGCCGCAGCATCCGCTCCTGCGCGGAGGCGGGCGTGCAGCTCGGCGTCGTCACCGGCGGCGGGAACTACTGGCGCGGCGTCAAGGACGGCGGCGGCAAGATGGAGCGGTCAAGAGCGGACTCCATGGGCATGCTGGCCACCGTCATGAACAGCCTGGCTCTCGCGGAGGCCCTGGAGCAGGAGGGCGTGCCTGCCCGGGTGATGACCACGGTCGAGATGCCCCGCGTCGCGGAGAGCTACAACCACGGCCGGGCCATGCACCACTTGGAGAAGGGCCGGGTCGTTGTCTTCGCGGGCGGCACCGGGAACCCTTACTTCTCCACGGATTCCGCCGCGGCCCTCAAGGCCGCCGAGATCGGTGCGGACATCCTGCTCATGGCGAAGAACATCGATGGTGTCTATACCGCCGATCCCAAGACCGACCCCACCGCCGTCCGCCTGGACGAGCTCCGCTATGACCGCATCCTCGCGGAGCACCTGAACGTCATCGACTCCACGGCGGCCTGCCTTTTGCGGGACAACGCCATCCCCACCATGATCTTCGCCCTGGACCCGCCGGAGAACATCCTTCGCGTCGTCCGCGGGGAGCGCATCGGAACGATCGTCCATTGACCGGGACCGACATCCCGTCCACTCTGATTACTATGAAACAGGAGGAAGCATCATGTCCGAGCTGAAAGAATTTGAGGAAAAAATGAAAAAAGCCCAGGATTTCCTGAGCTCCCAGTTCGACTCCGTCCGCGCCGGCCGCGCGAACGCCGGCGTCCTGAACGGCATCACCGTCGACTACTATGGCACGCCGACGCCCATCAACCAGGTCGCGGCGGTCTCCACCCCCGATCCCCGGACGCTGATGATCACCCCGTGGGACGGCTCCGTCCTCAAGGGCATCGAGAAGGCCATCCAGGCCTCGGAGCTCGGCATCAACCCCCAGAACGACGGCCGGGTCATCCGCCTCGTTTTCCCGCAGCCCACCGAGGAGCGCCGCAAGGAGCTCGCGAAGCAGGTCCGCAAGTACGGCGAGGAGGCGAAGGTCGCCGTCCGCAACATCCGCCGGGACGCCATGGACAAGATCAAGAAGCAGCAGAAGGCCGGCGACATCACCGAGGACGACCAGAAGGATCTTGAGAAGGAGCTGCAGAAGCTCACGGACGACAACATCAAGGCCGTCGACAAGCTCACGGAGGTCAAGGAAAAGGAACTGTTCTCCATATGAGCGGCGAACCCAAAACGAAGCTGGCGGAGGGGCCTTCCCAAAGGCCTCCCCGCCATGAGTATCTTACTCCTCGGGGCGATTCTCGCCGGGGGGAGCTCGAGGGGGGCGCGCCCCGCCTCGAATCGGATCGTATACAGTTTGTCAAAATGGATATTTTGACAAACTGTATCGGCCGCTCCAAACAGGAGCGGCCGATCTGTTTTTCCTTATCACTTTGTCGTCCAGGTCCGCCACTTGTCCGCCAGGGAATTGACCTGCCCGGTGAAGCGGCTCTTTTCCTTGTTGGGGATATCGCGGCAGGCGCGGATCACCGCCATCAGCCGCTCCCCCGCCCGTACAAGGGCGTCGTACGCGTCTCCCGAACGGCCGGCGCGCGCTTTTTCCTTCGCTTTTTCCGTGGGAACGCCCGCCGGGGCTTCCAAATACGCGCCCAGCGCCAGATCCCTCGAAGCCGTATTCGTCGCACAGGCAGGCGGCGTAGGCCTTCACCGCCGCGTCGTCCCCGTGGTTCACAAAGACCATGGCAGGCTTTTCCCTGAACGCCGTGATCCAGCGCAGCAGGCCGTCCTTATCGGCGTGGCCGCTCTTGCCGGGGAGGAATGCGATCTCGGCGTTCACGGCGATATCCTCGCCGAACAGCTTCAGCTCCTTCGCGCCGTCCTGCAGCTTTCGCCCCGTGGTACCGATCGCCTGATACCCCACGAAGAGCACCGTGCTTTCCTTCCTCCAGAGGTTGTGCTTCAGATGGTGCCGGATGCGGCCCGCTTCGCACATGCCGCTGGCGGAGATGATGACCTTCGGTGTGTAGTCGAAGTTGATCTGCTTTGATTCCTCGCTGCTGACGCTCAGCTTCACGCCCGGGCTCATCAGGGGATTGATCCCCTTGTCCAGCAGGGCCAGCGCGTCCTCGTCAAAATAGCTGCGGTCGCACTGCAGGAAGATGCCCGTTGCCTCGTTGGCCAGGGGGGAATCCACGTACACGGGAAAATCGCCGTGGCCGGAAACCAGCCCCTGCTCCTTGATGATGCGGATGAAATACAGCATCTCCTGGGTACGCCCTACGGCGAAGGAGGGGATCACCACGTTTCCTCCCCGGTCCAGCGTACGCTGGATCACATCGGCCAGCACGCCCATGGGGCCGTTTTCCGCCCGCTCATGCAGGCGATCGCCGTAAGTGGATTCGGTGATCACATAGTCCGCCTCGTCGATGTACTGCGGATCCCGGATGATCGGCTGATCGAGGTTTCCGATATCGCCGGAGAACACGACCTTTCTGGACACGTCCCCCTCCTGCAGGAATACTTCGATGCTGGCAGAGCCTAGAAGGTGCCCCGCATCGACGAACCGCACGAATATCCCCTCGCCCACCTGGATCATCTCGCCGTATTCGCAGGGCCGCAGCGATGCGATGGCGGCCTCGGCATCCTCCAGCGTATACACGGGCTCCACCGGCTGGTTCCCCGCGCGTTCGGCCTTTCGGGAGCGCCACTCCGCATCGCTCTGCTGGATATGGGCGCAGTCGCGCAGCATGATCTCGCACAGGTGGCAGGTCGCGCTGGTTGCATACACCGGGCCGGTATAGCCGTTTTTGAAAAGCAGCGGGATGTTCCCGGAATGGTCTATATGCGCGTGGGTGAGAAGCACGAAATCCAGCTCCCCGGGACTTACCGGAATGCTCTGGTTGACGAAAACGTCCTCCCCCTGCTCCATGCCGCAGTCGACCAGGCCGCAGCGCCCGCCGATCTCGATCATCGTGCAGCTGCCGGTTACCTCATGGTCAGCGCCCAAAAATGTCAGTTTCATGATCCGCACCTCTGATTACCCTTCGGATCGGGGCGTTTTTCATTTTACTCGTTGAGAAGGTTTTCCTCCGTCTCCGGGTCAAAGAAATGCATGACCTTTCCGGCAAAGGTGAAGTACATCTTTTTGCCCTGGACGAGCTCCGCCCGCTCGGCGGCGTCCAGGTCGATGGTCGGCACGCGCACGATCACGCGGGTCCCGTCCTCCGTATATACGTGCAGGTGCAGCTCGCTGCCCATCATCTCGTTGACCTCCAGCGTGCAGGGGATCGCCCCGGGCTCGCCCGCCTTCGCAAGCACGATATGCTCCGGCCGGACGCCCAGCAGCACCTCGCCCGTCGGCGCGTCCTTCTTTTTCAGCATCTCTCCCTTGAGCCCGTCCACCGCCAGCGTCACGCCGAATGGGTTTACATAATATTCACCGTTCCTCTTTGTCAGCTCCGCCTTCAGGATGTTCATCTTGGGCGCGCCGATGAACTCCGCCACGAACAGGTTCTTCGGCATTTCAAAGACCTCGGCGGGCGTGCCCACCTGCTGGATGTAACCGTCCTTCATGATCACGATGCGGTCGCCCAGCGTCATGGCCTCCGTCTGATCGTGGGTAACGTAGACGAAGGTGG
>CAJOIG010000194.1 GCA_905234575.1 uncultured Oscillospiraceae bacterium | reverse complement strand
AAAGAGACAGTAATAGTGAAAAGCAAAAGCGGGTTTCCAAGCTCGGATAATGCACCATAAGATGAAAATACTAAAATGTCCTTGACAACTTGCATCAGGAGAAGTGTGCCAGAGAGGAGAACCCCAAATACATGCTGATAGCGGTCGCGGTCTTGTCCGTGTAGCGGAGGAGGCGTTTTGCTTCCTCCGTTTTTTCCTGGAGGATGAAATCGGTCAGGGTCTCGCCGGTTTCGGCCTTGAACTTTTTGGAGAGATACGGGCGGCTGAGATAGAGCTCCCGGGCGATCTCCTCGGCAGAGATGGGTTCGGACAAATGCCGCCGGACATAGTTTGCCACGGCGACGGCGAGCTTGGACGGGGACCCGCCGCGGCGCAGTCTTTCCGTTCGCTCTGTAAACTCCAGGATCATGTGATACTGAAGATTGATGATGCGGTCGGGCTCGGTCAGAAGCTCACAGCTTTGGATAAACTGGTCGCTCAGGGACAGCGCTTCCTCCGCGTCCAGTCCGCCCCGGATGGCGGCGCGGGAGACAAGCGTTGCCGTGACGATGAACATATTCTTCCTCTGCCGCAGCTGCTCGGCAGCGAGCGTGCCGCCGCGTACCGCGGGAGCGGAACGGAGCCATTCCTGCAGCGCGGCGGTATCCCCCCGGCTCACGATGCGCATGATCGTCTCCTCCAGCGCCATCGTGTTATGATGCTCCGGCACCGGAGCATCATAGGACGTGGGCGAGGATAACGCTTCGACAGCGCGCCGCCGCTCTGTCGCTGCTTTCAAATCGAGCTGCTCCGTTTCATAGATCTGAACGTCCTGCAGCTCCAGCTTTTCACCGGAGAGAACATAATTCATGACGCACAGGATCTGTATGACGATCTCGATGGGCATCCGAACGATGTTCTGCATCCCGTCAATAAAGGCATCCGTCTCTTCCGGCGGTACATCGGCCCGGAACGCCAGACGGCGAAGCGTCGGCTCCGTGTCGGCGACCTGCTTCGTGGGTCCGATCACGATCCGGGTCTTCCCGTGCGTTGCCACCCCATAGAAGCTCAGATCCTCTGTGATGAAATACCCGACGCTGCGGTCGATCCGCAGGATCTCCTTCCTGTATAGGCACATGGGATCGATCGAGAGACGGGCTGTGGAGTGAAAGAATACGGTCTCCCCGTCCTCCAGTATGCGGATCGGCACGCCGGAGAGATTCCCAATCACCGTGCAGATATATCGAATGTCCAGCTTCTCCATGCCGCACCTCCCTTAATTGGTTTCAATTATAATGAGAAAGTTACAAATGTGCAAGCATTGAGAAATCCGTTCGTGTTATATTTAAGACAAGAACAGTGGGGGTGATCCTATGGATATCCAGAAGATTCTACAGGAGCTTACGGTCGAAGAAAAGGCGGCGCTGGTCGCCGGGACGAATTTCATGTATACGAATCCCATCCCGAGGCTGGGCATCCCGCCGCTGTGTATGTCGGACGGTCCGCACGGCCTTCGCAAACAGATCGGCGAGGGCGACAATGGGATCTCTCAAAGCGAACCTGCCACAGCGTTTCCCACGGCGGCGGCGACCGCTTCGAGCTGGAACCCGGAGAATACCCGTCGGATGGGCGAAGCCATCGGCGAAGAGTGCCGGTATTACGGCGTTCATACACTGCTGGGCCCGGGCGTGAACCTGAAGCGCAATCCCCTGTGCGGGCGGAACTTCGAGTATTTCTCCGAGGGGGTCATGGGCGCGGCGCTGGTGGAGGGCGTACAGTCGAAGGGCGTGGGCGCATGCGTCAAGCACTTTGCGCTGAACAATTCGGAAAACTTCCGCTTTATGGGAAACTCCGTTGCCTCGGAAAAAACCATCCGGGAGCTGTATCTGCGGCCGTTTGAAGTGATCGTGAAGCATGCGGGACCCGCCGCGGTGATGTGCGCCTATAACCGGATCAACGGCGTTTATTGCTCCGAGAACAAGCGGCTGCTGAACGATATCCTCCGGGATGAGTGGGGCTTTAACGGCGTGGTGATGACCGACTGGGGCGCCATGCACGACCGGATCGCGAGCCTGAAAGCGGGGCTTGATCTGGAAATGCCCGGGGACACGGATATCTGCCGCCGCTGGATCCTGGACGGGATCGCGGACGGCGCCCTTCCCATGGCGGACCTGGACAAGGCCTGTGAGAACATCCTGCGCTGGATCGACCGATATGTGAAGCCGGCGGACGAGACCGAGCCGGACTGGAACGCCCATCACGCTCTCGCGGCCGAGATCGCGGCGGACTGCGCGGTGCTGATGAAGAACGACGGCGTTCTGCCGCTGACGGGACAGGAAAAGCTGTACATCGCGGGAGAGCTGTTCGAGCATATGCGCTATCAGGGTGCGGGCAGCTCCATGATCAACCCCGCCATGGTGACGACGCCGAAGGACGCCTTTGATGCGCGGGGCGTGAAACAGGACTGCAGCCTGGACGAGTGCGATACGATCCTCGTATTTGCCGGTCTGACGGACGAGTACGAATCCGAGGGCTGCGACCGGGAGGATATGAAGCTGCCGTCCGATCAGCTCGCGCTTATCGACCGCCTGTGCGACACGGGGAAGAAGGTGATCGTGGTCCTCTTCGGCGGTTCGGTGGTGGAGCTGCCCTTCGCGGATCGGGTCAGCGCTATCCTGAACATGTTCCTGCCTGGGCAGAACGGCGGCACGGCCTGCGCGGAGCTGCTGTTCGGCGATGCTAACCCCTCCGGGAAGCTGGCGGAGACGTGGCCGCTGCGCTATGAGGACGTCCCCGGGCATGAAAGCTTCGGCAAGGGGATCCACGAGATCTACGCCGAGGGGACGGAGGTCGGTTATCGGTATTATCAACGGGAAAAGGTGCCTGTCCGCTATCCCTTCGGACACGGTCTCAGCTATACGACCTTCGCCCATACCGAGTGGACGCAGGACGGCGATACATATTCCCAGACGGTCACGAACACCGGCAGCCGCTTCGGCGGCGAGGTGGCGCAGCTGTATATCGACGGGGAGCTGAGAGGCTTCCGGAAGGTATATCTCGCGCCGGGCGAGAGCCGGACGGTCACGATCACGGTGGAGCCTGAGAGGAAAGACGAGTATTCCGACGAGCTCGTGATCCCGCGGGAGCCTCCGAGATACCCCGTTACGCTGGAATCCCGGTTCACGGATCTCAAACAGACCTTTATGGGCCGCATCCTGTTCAACGCGGTGCTCTCCGTAGCCGCCCGACAGGAAAAAGAGGCCGAGAGGCTCCCGGACGGCCCGGAGAAGGACAACAAGCGCAAGGGCGCACAGTTTTTGCGCCGTATCCTGGAATCCAACTCCCCCCGCTCCATGGCCATGTCCGCCGGACGATCCATGCCTTACAACTTCGCGCAGGGCATCGTGGAGCTCACGAACGGTCATCTGATCCGCGGCGCGAAATGTTTCCTGTCACCCATTCAAGTCCCTAAACTTCCGAAGGCCGAGGAGGAGCAGAAATGAAAGCGATCCGGCTTCCCGCGAGCGTTATCCGGTCCGAGACCGTGACCAAGAAGGAAAAATGGCTGGGTTATCTCGTCGGTCCCGCCGGGGCGATCCTGTTAAACGCGGTGCTGGCGACGTATCTGAACGTGTATTATACCGACGTTCTGAACCTCACGCCGCTGTGGGGCGGCGTGTTCCTGACCGCGTTCCCCATCGTTTCCAAGATCATCGACGCCATTACGAATATCCTCATGGGGCAGATCATCGACCGCACCCGCACAAAGGAAGGCAAGGCCCGGCCCTGGCTTCTGCTCTCGGCGCCGCTCGTGACGATCAGCGGCATCCTGCTGTTCACGGTGCCGGAGTCCAACGACACGGTCAAGGCGATCTGGGTCATGCTGTCCTACAACCTGTTCTATTCCTTCGCCTACACCATCTTCAACATGAGCCATAACCTGATGGTTCCCCTGTCCACGCGAAACGGCACGGACCGGGGCGGCCTTTCGGTGTTCAACCAGATCACCACGATCATGATGAGCGGCATCCTGGTGGCGCTGGTGTTCCCCATGGTCATCATGCCGGCCATCGGTGTGGACAAGTCAAAGTGGATCACCCTCATGAGCGTCCTCTCGATCGCGGCTTTGCCGCTGACGCTCGTGGAGTATTTCTTCACCAAAGAGCGCGTGACGGAGGAGACCGCCGCGGCGGGAGAGGAGCTCCGCGTCCCCTTCCGGGAGCAGCTCAGGATCCTTTTCACGGACCGGTACATGGTGCTGATGTACGCCTATTTCCTCATCTACACCACCGGGACCACGCTGAAAAACCTCGGCCTCGTCTATTACTGCAACTACGTTCTCGGCACCTATAACGACGGCGTCACGCAGATGCTCGTCTCCGTCATCGGCGGCATCCCCATGGGCATCGGCATCTTCGCGGTCTGGCCGCTGGCGAAGAAATTCGGCAAGCGGAACGTGACGATGGTGGGATTTGTTCTCTATGCCCTCGGCAGCCTCATCTGCTGGCTGTTTCCCACCAGCCTTGTCGTCGTCCTTGTCGGTCAGTTCATCAAAAACATCGGCGGCCTGCCCTGCGCCTACGTCTTCATGGCGCTGTTTGCCGACTGCCTGGACCATCTCGTCGAGTGGACGGCACGGCGATGTCCATCTACAACATCATCGCCGTGGCGATGGTGGGCATCATGACCGGGGTGTTCAACTGGATGCTGGCCGCGGCGGGTTACATCGCGCCGACCATGGACGCTCTCGGCAATACCGTTGCCGCTGTCCAGCCTGCCGGTGTGAACGGGGTCATCACCTTCTCCTTCGTGGGGCTGGAGGTCTTTACGGGCATCGCCCTTGCGGTGATCCTGCTGTTTCTGAACGTGGAGAAGAACCTGGAGAAGGAGCAGGCCGAGATCAAGGCCCGGCAGAAGAGTCCATGACTATGAAAGCGATTCGACGGAGAACGGAATACCTCAAAGATCCGGTCGGCATCGACATAACGAAGCCCCGCCTGTTCTGGAACTGCGAGGGCGGCGTGACGCAGACGGCGTATCAGATCGTTTGTACCGACGAGCGGGGCGGGGTCCTCTGGGATACCGGGAAAACGCCCGGCGGCTCCATGCGGGCAGAATATGCGGGGAGAGCGCTGGGCAGCCGCGAGAGGGTCGATTGGAAGGTACGCCTGTGGGACGAACACGACGAGCCCGGCGAGTGGACGGAGGCGTTTTTCGAGCTGGGGCTTCTGCGTGCCGCCGACTGGCAGGCGGAGTGGATCTGCGGCAATTACACGGTGGATAAAAAAGAGCGCTATCCCGTCGATTGCTTCCGCAAGATCTTCCCGGTCGAAAAAGAAGTCCGGAAGGCGCGGCTGTATATCACCGCCTGCGGACTGTATGAAGCGAGAATGAACGGCGAAAGAGTCGGCGGCTTCTGCCTCGCGCCCGGCCTGACGGACTACCGCAAGCGGGTGCAGTATCAGACCTATGACGTTTTGGGGCTTCTCTCCTCCGGCGAAAACGCGCTGACCGTCCAGCTGGCGGACGGCTGGTACCGGGGCTCCTGCGGTGCCTGGGGACGGACGAACCAGTACGGCACCGAAACAAAGCTCCTGGCCCAGCTGGAGCTCGACTATGCCGATGGAAGCCGCGACGTGATCTTCACGGACGATACCTGGGCCTGGTCGAACGACGGCCCCATCCGCTTTGCCGACAACAAGGACGGCGAGGTGATCGAGGCCTTCCGGGCCCCGCAGTACGGCGGCCGGGCAAAGGTCACGACCCATCCGGTCACGCCCTGTGCGTCGAACAACGTACCCGTCGCAGAACACGAGGGGTTCCATCCGGTCATCACCACCGCGCCGAACGGAAAAAAGCTCCTGGATTTTGGGCAGAATATAGCGGGCTATGTCTCGTTTCGGGTGGAAGCCCACCGGGGCCAGCGCATGCGCTGGCGCTTCGGGGAAATGCTGGACGCGGAAGGCGATCTGACTCTGAAGAACATCCAGTGCGTCAGCAAAAAGAAATCAACACCGCTGCAGCAGATCGACTACACCTGCACGGAGGGGCCAAACGAGTATAAGACCACCTTCGCGGTCTTCGGCTTCCGCTATGCGGAGGTGGAGACGGACGCAGCGCTGCGGCCGGAGGATATCGAGGCTGTTGCCGTATACTCCGACATGGAGCCGACCGGACGGTTTTCCTCCTCCAACGAGCTTCTGGATCGGTTTGTCGAGGCGACCGTGTGGTCAACGAAGGGAAACTCCCTGGATATCCCCACCGACTGCCCCACCCGGGAGCGCCACGGCTGGACGGGCGACGCGCAGATCTTCTTTGGGGCGGCCTCGTATCTCTTTGACTATGCGGCCTTTTCCGGGAAATACCTGCGGGACGTGTACGACTGGCAGAAGCGGAACGGCCGTCTGCCCCAGATCGCGCCCTACGGCGGCGTTGATTTTTACATGTGGACGATGAACGGCTCCGTGGGCTGGTCGGACGCGGGCATCCTGATCCCGTACCGCATCTGGAGGAAGTACGGTGACCCCGGAATCCTCACGGAATACTATGACCGCATGAAAAAATACGCCGGTTTCATGATCCGTCGCGTATCCCCGGACGGGGTGGTGCGCAAAGGCCAGAGCTACGGCGAGTGGGCCGAGCCCGCGGACGTGAAGCCCAACGACTGGAAGGACATGGTGCTGCCCCACCCGGAGGTCAGCACGGCCTATACGGCGTATGTTTTGGGCGTGATGGCGGAGATCGCGGAGGCGCTGTATCACACGGAGGACGCGGCAAAATACCGTGCGATCTCGGAGAAGTGCAAAGCCGCCTATCAGACCGCGTTCGGCGCTGCGCTGGACACAGACCGGCAGTCGCAGCTCGTGCGGCCGCTGGCCTTTGGGCTTTTGAACGAAGAACAGTCAGAATACGCGAAAAGCCGCCTCCTTCAGGCGCTGGAAAACTACGGCTGGCGGCTGGGCACGGGCTTCCTCTCCACGCCGCTGATCATGGATGTGCTGGCGGACATCGACATCGAGGCCGCCTACCGGCTGTTGGAAAACGAGGAAATGCCCGGTTGGCTGTTCATGCCGAAAAACGGAGCGACAACGATCTGGGAATCCTGGGAGGGGACACAGGCACAGGGGGGCATCGCGAGCCTCAACCACTATTCCAAGGGTGCGGTCGTCGAGTGGCTTTATAAGACCATGTGCGGAATCCGGGTGGACGGCGAAAATCATTTTTCCATCGCTCCACGCCCCGGCGGGCATTTCACTTATGCAAAAGCCAGCTATAACAGCGTGTATGGCCTTGTTGAGAGCGGCTGGAGGCGCGAGAACGGCAAGATCGAATACACCGTCACGATCCCGGCAAACTGCACGGCGGAGATACGCCTGCCGAACGGCGAGAGCCGGATCGAAGCGGCGGGGAAATATACGATCATGATTTAACGGAGGCTGAAGAAATGAAAATCAATGTTGTGACCGGGGGCGGCACGGGGATCGGAAGAGCGGTCGCTGCCATGCTTCCCAAGGATGAGCAGGTCATCATCACCGGAAGACGGATGGATACGCTGAACCAGACGGTCGGAGAACTGAACGCGGCGGGGAGCCGGGCGCTCGCCATGACCTGCGACGTTTCCAAACGGGAGGACGTTCGGAAGCTGGCGGAATATGCCGCCTCTCTCGGAACGATCGACAAGGTGATCCACTG